>NZ_SZVK01000013.1:0-106576 GCF_005280595.1 Escherichia sp. MR
GAAAGCGTGCGTATTGCCTGAAAACACAACCCGCTACGGGGGAGACTTACCCGAAATCTGATTTATTCAACAAAGCCGGAAGAGGCAGTAATACGCGAGAAGATGGGCTTTAATCCGCAGACTCTGCGCGAAGTATTGCAATCATGTCAGCAACAAGGGTATGTAGCTAAAAGCCTCGACTTAGACGTCGTAATGATTATTATTGATGGTGCCTTCAGCGGTATTGTTCAAAACTGGTTAATGAATATAGCGGGTTACGATCTTTATAAACAAGCACCCGCATTAGTCGATAATGTATTAAGAATGTTTATGTCAGATGAAAACACAACGAAATTAATTCATAAAACAAATGAATTAGGTATCGTATAAAGTTACATTCTATTGTGAAAATCCAGTTCGTCACAGTTAACCAGTTTTAGCGGATTAACCGAGTTCATATTGCGACATTTGTCTGTTTCTGTTGCCAGTAGTTCAATCCACTGCATCAGTAAGGTATCAAACAGAAAAACGGAGACAGCGAAAACGACGAGCCACCAATACTTGCGAATCATTACCTGAGCCTGTGCATGTTTAACCAAGTCTGGCAGGAAATATACACGAAATGAATAATCTGAAAACCAGGCTTACACTTCCTTTACTTTGCAATGAGATCGGGGTCAACTTCGCTGATCCGGCTTCGTTTTGACAGGTTGCCGGTCTTTCTTTTTTTCACTTTCGCCAGTTCCTCCGCGGAGTAATGCGACACGACATCCAGCCGTCGAAGTCCCATCTTGATGTACTCGCTGTTAATCTCAATACCAATGAATTTTCGCCCGCTGGCGACGGCTACGGCGCCGGTAGTAAAGCTACCGGCAAACGGATCGAGAACGACATCGCCAGGGTTGGAAGAAGCGAGAATTATGCGCTTCAGTAATGCTTCCGGTTTTTGCGTCGGATGGTTTTCATATTCATCCATCAAATAACGCACGCGCGGAAAATCCCAGACATTACCCGGTACTTTTTGGTGATTGTAAGGCTGTGGAGGATTTTTGCGATAATCGATCAACGCGCGTTGCGCACCGGTTTTAGCTTCAACCAGAATAGCATCACCGTTGAACGTGTAGTTCTTTGCATCTTTCACCATCATCAGGATGGGTTCGTACATGGAGCCATAGTGTTTCTTCGCCTGCACCCCAGAACTGTCATATGACCAGACGATGCGACTTTTGATGGTAAAGAACTTGCGGCACTGGATATCGATAAAGGGCATGTTTTCCGTGCTGTTCATGATGTACATGCTGCCCTGTTTTTTCAGAACGCGGTGGCACTCTGCAATCACTTCAAACAGCCAGTCGATAAACAGATCTTCTTTCCAGGCTTCGATCAGACCATCAAAATTTTTACCGATGTTATAAGGTGGGTCGGCAAAGATCAGATCGATGCTTTCGGTGGGTAGTTTTTTAAGCTCGGCAAGCGCATCACCGTGAATAATGGTCTTAGCTTCATTACCAAACCGGGTCGGTTCACATCCTGTTCTCATGGTCACTCCCTTTGTGACACCTATAAAAAAGGCGCTTCCCCATGCCGAGTCGCGCCTTTTTAATCAAGCATTTAGCTAACCTGAATTAGTTCATGCCGTACTTTTTCAATTTTTTACGCAGCGTACCACGGTTGATGCCCATCATCAGCGCAGCACGGGTCTGGTTACCACGGGTGTATTGCATCACCATGTCCAACAGGGGCTGTTCTACTTCAGCCAGTACCAGCTCATAGAGGTCATTCACATCCTGACCATTCAGTTGAGCAAAATAGTTCTTCAGTGCCTGTTTAACCGAGTCACGCAGGGGTTTTTGGGTTACCTGATCCTGAGAGTTAACGGTAGAAACGGTCAGTACGTCAGAATTTACGCGTTGTTCGAACATAGTTCTGTCAGCTCTTTATTTCTGTTTACGCAAAATTTTCGAAGTATGCCTCCAACGCCTCCAGCTGTTCGCTGGCATCCTCAATGGCGTTGAATGTGCGCCGAAACTGGTCATTTGGAGCGTGTTCCTGGAGATACCAGGAAACGTGTTTACGTGCAATTCGGTATCCTTTTGCCGGACCATAAAAGTCATGCAGTTCCCGAACGTGCGCGCAAAGCAAGCGCTTAACCTCTGCCAAAGGCAGCGGGGGCAGCAACTCCCCAGTGTCCAGATAATGCTGGATTTCCCGAAAGATCCAGGGTCTTCCCTGAGCTGCACGGCCTATCATCAGAGCATCCGCCCCTGTATAGTCGAGCACAGCTCTGGCTTTAAGCGGGTCAGTAATGTCGCCATTCGCGATAACCGGAATGGAAACTTTCTGCTTAACTGCCCGAATACTGTCGTACTCAGCTTCTCCATTGAACAAACAGGCGCGTGTACGGCCATGAATGGTCAGAGCCTGAATGCCACAGTCTTCAGCCAGTTGGGCAATCTCTTCACAGTTACGGTGTTCCGGCGCCCAGCCGGTGCGAATCTTCAGGGTAACAGGAACGTCCACTGCATTGACGACCTCGGTAAGGATCGATTTAACGACATCCGGGTACTGCAAGAGGGCTGAACCTGCGAGCTTGCGATTCACTTTTTTAGCCGGGCAACCCATATTGATATCAATAATCTGGGCACCGCTTTCCACGTTAATACGTGCTGCATCTGCCATTTCTTTCGGATCGCTACCGGCAATTTGCACGGTACGAATACCGGGTTCATCAATGTGCACCATCCGTAAACGAGATTTGTCGCTTTCCCAAACCTGAGGGTTAGAAGACATCATCTCGGATACTGTCAATCCGGCTCCCATCTCGTAGCACAACGTCCGAAAAGGTCTGTCTGTAATGCCAGCCATGGGCGCTGCGATCAGGCGATTTCTGAGCTGATATTGTCCGATGCGCATGAGTTAAGAAATGACCATACTGTGACTGCAAGGCGGCGTATATTACGCATTTTTTGCACGAGATGAAAGGCCAAACTTTGACCAATCCTCTGAGATGGATCAAAGAATTGCATTTAAAATGAGCGTGGCGCGATAATTACTCATAAAAATCATCATATTAGAAAATAGTGACTAAAATTTACACTCCAAGAAATTTGAGTAAGTTCTCAATTTTTCTTTATGAATGAAAATTTTGGCACGCAAAATTGCGTAAATAATCAGCAAATTTACGTGCCTTTTGTGACCTTGCTCGCACTTTGCTCTGCATCACCATGCGGTGATGCGAAGGTTAATTCTTACGACCGGTAATGCGACACCACTCTTCTTTTTCCACAACCGGGTCGAGCGTGAAGTTAGCTGCATAAGCCTCACAAACGCTCTCTGCCTGGCTTGCCAGAATACCGGAAAGGCCCAGCAAACCGCCTGAAACCGGCAGGACGCTGATTAACGGTGCCAGTTCACGTAATGGGCCTGCCAGGATATTAGCGACCACCACGTCGGCTTTCATTTCTTCTGGCTGATCTTTCGGGAGATAGAGTTCCAGACGGTCAGAAACGCCATTACGTTCGGCGTTGTCGCGGCTGGCCTGAATCGCCTGCGGATCGATATCAATACCAATGGCTTTTGCTGCACCCAGCTTCAGCGCCGCGATAGCCAGAATGCCGGAACCACAACCAAAGTCGATGACCGTTTTACCGGTTAAATCGAGGCTGTCGAGCCATTGCAGGCACAGAGAGGTGGTTGGATGAGTCCCTGTACCAAACGCCAGCCCTGGGTCTAACATCACGTTAACCGCATTTTCGTCCGGCACATCACGCCAGCTTGGGCAGATCCACAGTCGTTCACCAAAGCGCATCGGGTGGAAATTATCCATCCATTCGCGCTCCCAGTCTTTATCTTCCAGTTGTTCGATTTTATGCGCGAAGCCTGCGCCGAGCAGCGGATGGTTTTCCAGAATCGCCACCACGTCGTTCATATCGGTTTCAGCGTCGAACAGACCTATCACATCGGTATCGCCCCACAGGCGAGTTTCGCCAGGCAGAGGCTCAAACACCGGCGTATCGTGGGTGTCCTGAAAAGTGATAGAAACGGCACCTGCTTCCATCAGCGCATCGCTAAGATCTTCTGCGTTCGCGCCGGTGGTGTTCAGTTTCAGTTGGATCCAAGGCATGGCAAAACTCTTTATTTATCAGTAGTCAAAACGGTAGCTTGCGGGACGGATGTACCGAAACGGTTTCCGACCAGGAAAGCCAGCAAACTTAGCAGTAACGAGGGCACGATAGGGTGGAAGCCCAGGTACTGAATATTCAGCGTCGCAAGTACGGCATACAGCACGCCGCCGACGATCATCGCACTTAGCGCGCCTTTGGCGTTGGCGCGTTCCCAATAAAGACCCAGCACCAGCGGCCACAGGAAAACGGCTTCCAGTCCACCGAAGGCCAGCAAATTCAGCCAGATGATCATTTCTGGCGGCTTCCAGGCGGCAAGCAGCAGCAACGCGCCGAGAACTAACGTAATTACTGCCGACATCCGCTTCAGACGCGTCTCATTTTGCATTTGATCCGGACGGATATTCAGATAGAGATCTTTAATGATCGTAGCGGAACTTTGCAGCAATTGGGCGTTGATTGTTGACATGATCGCAGCCATTGGTGCAGCAAGGAAGATCCCGGCAGCAAACGGTGGCAGCACTTTTACCATCAGCGTCGGGATCACCAGATCCGGCACGGTGAGATCGGGGATCACTGCACGACCTAACGCTCCGGCAAGGTGCATTCCAAACATCAGGATCGCCACTACAACCGTACCAATGATGATCCCACGATGTACTGCTTTACTGTCTTTATAAGAGATGCAGCGTACCGCAGTATGTGGCAGACCAATCACGCCAAAGCACACCAGCACCCAGAACGACGTCATAAAGGCAGGTGACAGAATATCGTCAGCACCTTGTGGCGTAACCAGTTGTGGATCGATGGTTTGCAGCGTCTCTACTGCGTTGCTTAAGCCGCCAGCAGCATGAACCACGCCGACCAGCAGCACAATGGTGCCAATCAGCATCACCAGTCCTTGCATGGTGTCGTTCAGCACGCTGGCGCGAAAGCCGCCAAAGGCGGTATACAACGCAATACTAATACCGAAAATCAGCAGCCCGGTTTCATAAGGAATACCCGCAGCGGTTTCCAGCAGGCGCGCACCGCCGATAAACTGCACGGTCATTGCACCAACGAACGCAACCAGCAAACTCAAACTCGCCAGCCACACCAGAAGACGGCTCTGGTAGCGGGCAAACAGCATATCGTTCAGCGTCACCGCATTGTAGCGGCGCGCGAGAATCGCGAACTTTTTGCCAAGAATACCGAGTGAAAGCCATACCGCAGGCAACTGGATCATCGCCAGCAACACCCAGCCCAGCCCGTATTTATAAGCAGCACCTGGCCCGCCGATAAACGAACTGGCACTGATATAGGTTGCGGTGAGCGTCATCGCCAGCACAATACCGCCCATAGAACGGCTGCCGAGGAAATACTCATTAAGGAACGTGCCCGCGCTCCGTTTACGCATCGCGTAGACAGAGATCCCGAACACCACCACCAGATAGGCGACCAGCGGTAGAATTACTTCAAGCTGCATCGTCATCCTCCAGCGGGATATCGCGATAGATAAATTTTACCATTGCCCAGCACAGCCCAATAAACAGCAGCGGCGTCAGGATGCAGGCCATCTCAAACCAGCGCGGAAAGCCGGTAAAACCGGGGGCAACGCCAGGTAAGTAAGCGGCTACTAACCATACTGCCAGATACAAAAGGGTCAGCCCCAGCGCCCAGCGCGCCTCTTTATGGGCCTGAACAAAACGAGTGTCCACGGAAGGGGTCCTCCTCATGGGGGGATACGAGAAACGGGCAATTCTACGGCAAGTCTTCAGGCAGGGAAAACAATCTGACAGAAAATTGCCGTTCAGTGCCGTTGCAAAAAGTCTTCAATGTCAGCCAGTGAGGATATCCCTTCCATCGGGCCTTGCTGCATTACGGCGAGTGCGCCGCTGGCGTTAGCATATTGTAACGCCTTGTGTGCCGGGAAACCCGACAAGAAAAGAGTGACAAAAGTAGCGCCAAAGCAGTCGCCAGCACCGGTTGGATCGATGATTTCGCTATCGTGGCCTGCAATATGCTGGGCGTGTAATGTCCCGTTTTTTAGTTGGTAATAGCTGGCTCCACGCTGGGCGCGTTTTATCGCCACATGTTTTACGCCGCCGTGGAGAAGATCGCTAATAATCTGTTCTTCTGACAGATTTTTGTGACGGGCGAAGAAAGGGAGTTCGCTTTCGCTTGGGATAAAGATATCTGTATATTCAATTAAATAATCGAGAGCCTGCGCCATTTCGGGAATACTCAGCATCTCTTTGCGAATATTGGGGTCGAAAGAGACGGTGCCGCCAGCAGATTTGATCGTTGTTATCGCTTTGCGCATGACATCGATCATACGAAATGAGAACAGTGATGAACCCACAATGTGCAGATGATTACACTGTCTTAGCAAATCCTTATCAATGTGCCCGGCAGTAAACAAACCGCAGGCACTATTAGGAATATTAAAGACGAAATCCCGTTTCTGCGGATTTTGATAACTGACAAACGCTGTGCCTGTTACAGCATTGTTCATTATGTGGATACCATCGGTAATGACACCTTCATGACGCAGGCGTTCAATAATGAGACGGCCAAAATCATCGTTACCAACGCAACCGAAGAAAATAGCCCGCCGGGACAATTTTGCTACCTGTGCAGCAAAGATTGCTGGTGCGCCGCTGGGAAATGGCCCGATAAACTCCCCTGGCTGAGTGAATTTTTGTTGTGGGTTGCGGGACAAAAACTCGGCCAGCAATTCTCCCATAGCGCAGATGGTTATTGTCACAAAACCCCTCTCATTCCTGAAGCCTTTCGCGATTGGACCAGGTAAAGCAGTCATTGCTGGTATAAAGAATAACGAAATCTGCAGACTGCAATTGCTGCTGATATCGTTCGTTCATGCTGCGACTGACAATCACATTTTCTGCCTGATGAAGATGTCCGATAGCAGCCGTCGATGAATCGGTATTGGCAGTGACGATTACTGTCTTATTTTGGGCATTGTCAAAACAGAGTTGCCAGGCGGCGGCAACTCTGGGGGTATTGATATTCAGAGTACCATCTGCATCCAGATGACTGATTTCCAGAATGCTATGGGTAATGGTGAAATGCTGAAGCGCCTGTTCGAGCGGTTTTCCCGCCAGTGCGGTGTCAGGGCGCAGCATTTCACTGCCAGCCAGAATTATTTCGCCATCAATAAACTGATTTGCCAGCAGCGCATGTTCGGGATCGTTAGTGATCAGACGCAGTTTTTTTACTTCGCTGAGTAATGGAATGATCTTGCGGCAGATTGTTCCATGTCCAAGAAATAGCGTGTCACGATCGCTGATAAGGCGGGCACAATGCCGCGCAATTTCCATTTGTTGGGTCAGAGACAATATCGTAATGGGTGGTGCCGATTCAGGTTCAGGGGCGAGTGGTGTCGCAATGGCACCACCAAAAGAACGCTTTAAATACCCCTGTTGCTCCAGATAACTGAGATCGCCACGGATTGTCACGCCAGAGACGCCAAGTTGAGCAGATAAGTCATCAACTTTGATTTCACCCTGGGTAGCAACAATTTCTGCAATTTTTAATCTTCGTTTCAGTAGGTTAGATGATTTTCTCGGCACGTTAACACTCATCATTGGCCTTTAATGCGTAACACTATAGCCCCTTGTATTTTTCTTTGAAAGTTACCCTTCAACGTTATCTACATTTTGAAAATAAAACACTGGATAAAAAAACAGCAACGCAAAGTATTTAATTTATTGAAATTAATAAGAAATATTTTTATTGAGATATTTTTGTGATGGTTTCGTTTATAAAGTAAAAACCAACTTTAGTTATATCTTGTAAGTTATTTTGACGATATTCGACATGCATCACGCTTTTTGGCGCTTTTGCTGTGCTACTTTGCTTTCAAAATGAAAGTAATAATTCTCTTTCTTCGTTTTGTAAGAAGAACGCCGAAAAACAGGAGCCGCGATGTACATCATTTCAAGCAAAAATATGCTGAAAAAAGCCCAGTCAGAGGAATATGCCGTCCCCGCTTTCAATATTCATAACCTTGAAACATTACAGGTTGTCGTTGAGAGCGCCGCACAACTTCGCTCTCCCGTTATGCTGGCGGGAACACCCGGTACTTATCGTTATGGCGGAGTGGGAAGTTTAATTTCGTTAGTACAATCTCTGGCTCATGAGTACCGCCTGCCATTAGTCCTGCATCTCGACCACCATGAAGAGAGCGATGACATTTTTAATAAAGTACGCGCAGGGATTCGTTCAGTCATGATTGATGGTTCTCATCTGCCGTTTGAAGAAAATATAGCGCGGGTGAAAGAAGTCACTACGTTTTGCCACAGCCTTGATGTCAGCGTCGAGGCTGAACTGGGCCGCCTTGGCGGGCAGGAGGATGATCTGCTGGTGGATGAAAAAGATTCAGCTTATACCTCACCTGTTGCAGCCGCAGAGTTTGTACAACGCACACAAATTGACTCCCTGGCGGTAGCAATAGGCACTGCACATGGCTTGTATGCGAATGAACCACGTCTGGATTTTGCCCGGCTGGAACAAATTCGTCAGTTAGTGGATGTTCCGTTGGTGTTGCATGGCGCTTCGGGGTTATCGGAACAGGACATTCAGCACTGTATCCGCAGCGGTATCTGCAAAGTGAATGTTGCGACAGAACTGAAAATTGCTTTTGCCGATGCGTTAAAAGGATATTTCTACAACAATCCGGCAGCAAATGATCCTCGCCATTATATGCAGCCAGCAAAAGCCGCTATGAAGGAAGTCGTTACGCGCATTATCGGCGTTTGCGGCAGTGAAGGAAAAATTTAATACGTTGTACCCTACAAAAACAATGAGGACTGTTTATGAAAAATATTAAATTACTTGGCTCGGCAATGTTGGTGAGTCTGGCGTTGTTCTCACAAAGTTCATTAGCAAAAGAGTATAAAATTGGTGCATCATTATTAACGCAACAACATCCTTTTTATATCGATCTTGCGAATGCAATGAAAGAAGAAGCTAAAAAAGATAATGTCAATTTAAGCGTTTCTATTGCCAACCAGGATTTAAATAAGCAACTTTCAGATGTCGAAGATTTTATTACTAAAAAAGTGGATGCCATTATTATCTCTCCAGTGGACTCTAAAGGTGTACAGGCTGCGATAATTAAAGCCGACAAAGCTGGTATCCCTGTTATCACTGTTGATGTTGCTGCGGAAGGTGTTCCGGTAGTATCGCATGTTGCGACCGATAACTACGCGGGAGGTGTTGAAGCGGGCAAGTTAATGGGAAAACTATTGAACGGCAAAGGGTCTGTAGCCATTATTTCTTACCCGGCACTGCAATCGGTAGTTGCGCGCGTCGATGGTTTTAAAAAAGGGTTAAGTGATACACCGGAGATTAAAATTGTTGCTGAGCAACCGGGTATTACGCGTGCTGAAGCGTTAACGACGGCACAAAATATTATGCAGGCAAACGCCAACCTGAATGGGCTGTTTGGTTTTGGTGATGATGCCGCACTGGCAGCGGTTATAGCGGCGAAATCTGCGCATAACGACAATATCAAAATTATCGGTTTTGATGGCATGAAAGAAGCGCGCGATGCCGTAGACAGTGAAAAAACCTTTGCCGCAGTGATTCGACAATACCCGGATCAAATGGGCGCTAAAGCGATTGATGCCGCTGTGGATCATCTCAATGGTAAACCGGTAGAAAAAATGATCCCGGTACAACCCGGCGTTTATACAGGTAAATAATAAACATCTTCAACTCACAACAAAACGTCATCGGCGTTTTGTTGTGACACCGAGGTCATTATGACGGATGTTATTCTTGATGTTTCGCATATTGCGAAGACATTTGGTCATGTTCAGGCGTTAAAAGATATTACACTCTCCTTACGCAAAGGGCGGGTGCATACTTTATTAGGCGAGAATGGAGCGGGTAAGTCGACATTAATGAAAATACTCGCTGGAGTTTATCCGCCAACTCAGGGAACGATAAAACTACGTGGTGAAACCATCACCATTAATAATCCACAACATTCACGCCAGTTAGGGATTGCTATTATTTTTCAGGAATTAAGCCTGAGCAACAATATGACAGTGGCGGAAAACATTTATGCCAATAATGAACCACGCCGTTTTGGCATTATTAACGATAAAAAAATGCTCGCAGATTGCCAGAGTCTGCTCGCGGAACTGGGCATCCCACTGGATCCGCTGGAAATGGTCGGCAATATGTCGATGGCGCATCGTCAACTGGTAGAAATCGCCAAAGCATTAAGCTACGCGGCGGATGTCGTGATTATGGATGAGCCGACATCTTCGCTCAGTGATAACGAAGCAGAGATTTTGTTTAATATTATTGAAAAGTTAAAACAGCGAGGATGTGCGGTTATTTATATCTCTCACCGCATGGATGAAATTATGCGGATTTCGGATGATATTTCAGTGATCCGCGATGGTGAATATATTGCAACGCATGAAAAGAAAAACAGTGATATCCAGCATTTGATTGCCCAGATGGTTGGGCGGGAAATGAAAAATATCTGGCCAGCACGTCTTGGGGAAAAGCCGGATGAAAATGTTCCTGCAAAACTGGAAGTAAAAAATCTTTCCCATCCTTCGCTCTTTAAGGAGGTTAATTTTGCTGTTCGCCCGGGGGAAGTGCTGGGATTTTTTGGCCTTGTAGGTGCCGGGCGTTCTGATGTTATGAAGGCGCTGTTTGGCCTTATTCCGTACCACGGAACAGTGTTGATTGATGGCAAAGAGGTCAGGATCGCTAATCCCAAACAGGCCATTGATCATGGAATTGCTTTCGTAACGGAAAACCGCAAGGAAGAAGGGTTGGTGCTGATGCACGACGTCAATATGAACACGCACCATGTGGCGTTTCAATATAACGCTTCGCGGATGGGACTCATTAATCACCGGCAAGAAGAGGCGAGAACGGTTAAATCTGTCGCCAGAATGAACACAAAAGTGAGTTCCGTACATCAGGCTGTGGGGGCGCTGAGCGGCGGCAATCAACAAAAAATCGTGTTATCGAAATGGCTGGAGAAAACCCCGCGAATTTTATTGCTTGATGAGCCAACGCGCGGTGTGGATGTCGGCGCAAAATTTGAAATTTATAACGTGATACGCCAACTGGCGGCGGCGGGGACGGCCATTATTCTGGTGTCTTCTGAACTGCCAGAGGTTATGGCGCTAAGCGATCGTCTGGTGGTGATGCGTAATAAAACAATTGCCGATATTTATTCATGTGAAAATTTAACGCAGACGCAAGTAATGACCGCTGCAACAGGAGTGCGCTAAATGACAGAGAAAACTCTCTCCAGTCCAAAACGTTCTGAAATTCCCATCGCAAATAGCTTTAAAAAAGTCTTCAGGCAATATGGCGGTATCCTCAGTGGAATGGTGGTGTTAATCATTCTGTTCAGTTTTATTAATGACAGTTTTTTTACCACCAATAACATCACCAACATCATTCTTCAGGTGTCGATAATTGCAATTACCGCCTATGGAATGACTTATGTTCTTTTACTTGGCGATATTGATTTATCGGTCGGTTCAACTATTGCATTGATTGGTACATTTGCTGCGCTTGGGGCTTCATGGGGAATTCCATTTATTTTATTAGTTCCATTATCCATTATTGCAGCACTGGCTCTGGGGATGATAAATGGTGGCTTGACGGCTATAGCGGGTATCCCTTCGTTTATTGTCACCGTTGCTACTATGGGGATCTTCCGTGGGATCGCTTATATAGTGACTGACGGTATGCCTGTCATGATTAAAGATGATGCCTTTCTGGCGCTGGGGAACGGTGAATTTCTCTATATACCTATTCCTATCTGGATATTAATAATCTTATTGCTGGTTAATCATTTTATTCTTACTAAAACAACCTTTGGTCGGAAAATATATATTACCGGCGGTAATAAAGAAGCGGCAATCTATTCGGGTATTAATGTAACTCGCCTAAAAATTAAAGTCTTTATGATTACGGCGGTGTTGGCAGGCATTAGTGGGATGATCCTCGCCTCGCGCCTTTACTCAGGGCAGCCGAATTCCGCACTTAGCTACGAGTTGGATGCCATTGCTGCTGCCGTATTGGGGGGCACCAGTCTCAACGGTGGTTATGGCACGGTGGTGGGTACGGTGATCGGCGCATTAACCATAGGCATTATTAATAATGGTATGAACTTAATGAACGTTCCCTATTTCTACCAGATGGTGGTTAAAGGATTAGTCATTCTGGTAGCCGTTTATTTTGACGTAAGAAATAAAAGAAAACGCAGCTAATCATTTCAAGGAATTAATCATATGAATAAGGTCTTCACAATTGGAGAAATTCTGGTTGAAATTATGGCGAGTAAAATCGGCCAGCCATTTGACCAACCGGGTGTCTGGAACGGCCCTTATCCCAGTGGCGCGCCTGCTATTTTTATTGACCAGGTAACACGTCTGGGGGTTCCATGCGGTATCATTAGCTGTGTGGGGAATGATGGTTTTGGCGATATTAATATTCATCGCCTGGCGGCTGATGGTGTTGATATCCGGGGAATTTCCATCTTACCTCTGGAAGCTACCGGTAGTGCTTTTGTGACGTATCATAAGTCAGGCGACCGTGATTTTATTTTTAACATTAAGAATGCCGCGTGCGGTAAATTATCAGCGCAGCATGTTGATGAAAATATTCTGAAGGACTGTACCCATTTTCATATTATGGGCTCATCCCTGTTTTCATTTCATATGGTAGACGCAGTAAAAAAAGCAGTAACCATCGTTAAAGCAAATGGTGGTGTTATTTCTTTCGACCCTAATATTCGGAAAGAGATGCTCGATATTCCAGAAATGCGCGACGCCCTCCACTTTGTTCTTGAGTTAACGGATATCTATATGCCCAGCGAGGGCGAAGTGTTGCTCTTGTCGCCACATTCGACGCCGGAGCGTGCAATCGCTGGTTTTCTTGAAGAAGGTGTTAAAGAGGTGATTGTGAAGCGCGGCAATCAAGGTGCCAGTTACTACTCCGAGAATGAGCAGTTTCATGTTGAGAGCTATCCGGTGGAAGAAGTTGACCCAACCGGTGCGGGAGACTGCTTTGGTGGTGCGTGGATTGCCTGCCGCCAGCTAGGGTTTGATGCCCATCGGGCATTGCAATACGCCAACGCCTGCGGTGCACTGGCGGTAACCCGACGCGGCCCGATGGAAGGGACTTCCCGGTTGGCGGAGATCGAAGCGTTTATCCAGTGCCATAGCATGACTATTCGGGAAGCCGCGCAATGAATAATGAAATATGGCCGTGGATAGGCGATCTCTCGCAGGTTGCCGGGATTAAACACTATGAATTACGTAGTGGCAGAGCAAAGGGCACGGAAGCGTTTGATGTCCGCACAGGTGCGGGGCTGGCGTTTACGGTGGTAAAAGATCGTGCGCTGGACATTGCCTGGGCCAGCTATAAAGACACGGCGCTTTCTTTCATCACCCCCAACGGCATCGTCGCGCCAGCTTTTTTTGAGCCGCATGGCAACGGTTTTTTGCGTAGCTTCTATGCGGGATTATTAACCACCTGCGGGTTAAGCTACATCGGTACGCCCTGTGAGGATAATGGTGAAATGTTAGGATTACATGGGCGCCTGGCTGCGACACCAGCTGAAGAGGTGGGGTATCGCACAGAACGAACCGACGACGGTATTGAATTTATCATCAATGGCAAAGTGCGGGAAACGCGGCTGTTCGGTGAAAATCTGACGCTTGAGAGAACCATTCGCTGCCGCTATGGCGAAAATGTGCTGCGCATTGAAGACAGGGTTACTAATCAAGGTTTCACCCGCCAGCCGCTACAAATTCTCTATCACTTTAATTATGGCTGGCCTTTATTATCGCCACGGGCCGAAATATTGCTGTCAGCGAAAAGCGTGACGCCACGGACTCCGCGCGCGGTGGAAGGGTTAGCCAACCATCTGGAGATTTGTGCCCCGCAGCCAGGTTTTGACGAGCAGGTTTACTATCTCACGTTGAATAGTGACGATGACGGAATGAGTAAGGTTGCGCTGGTGAATGCCGAACTGGGATGGGGAATTTACGAAAAATTCGACACCCGGCAGCTACCCAATTTTATCCAGTGGAAAAATTTAGGTGCAGGCGAATATGTTATGGGACTGGAAGTGAGCAACAGTTTCCCTGATGGGCGCGATAAAGAACGAGCGCAGGGGCGTCTGCCCTTTATTGAGCCAGGGGAAACAAAGACATACAGCTTTGAGCTGGGAATTGTTGATGGCGATGCTGAAATTACTGCGTTAAAAACGGAAATTGCAGGTTACCGTTAGCGGCAATAAAAACGCCGGGCAGTGTTAACAGGCCCGGCGTTAATGCATTCATTGTTAAGCGCGATGAAAACACCGCGCGTCACAATTATTTTTCCTGAAGACCGAGTTTTTTCTCCAGATAGTGGATGTTAGTGCCACCATGCTGGAAGTTCTCGTCGTTCATGATGCGGATCTGCAGATCAACGTTGGTTTTGATACCGTCGATGATCAGCTCCTGCAGCGCATTCTTCATGCGAGCAATCGCCACGTCACGGTTTTCACCGTAGCAAATCAGTTTACCGATCATTGAGTCATAGTACGGCGGCACGGTGTAGCCAGCGTAGATATGAGACTCCCAACGCACGCCAAAACCGCCAGGTGCGTGGAAACGGGTGATTTTGCCCGGGCTTGGCAGGAAGGTATTCGGATCTTCGGCGTTGATACGGCATTCCACCGCATGGCCGCGAACGTGAACTTCTTCTTGCTTGATCGACAGCGGTTGACCTGCCGCGATACGCAGCTGTTCTTTGATCAGGTCAACGCCGGTGATCATTTCAGTAACCGGGTGTTCTACCTGAATACGGGTGTTCATTTCGATGAAATAGAACTCGCCGTTTTCGAACAGGAACTCGAAAGTACCTGCACCGCGATAGCCGATATCAACACACGCTTTAGCGCAACGTTCGCCGATGTAACGACGCAGTTCTGGGGTAATGCCCGGTGCTGGTGCTTCTTCGACCACTTTCTGGTGGCGGCGCTGCATGGAGCAGTCACGTTCCGCCAGATAGATAGCGTTGCCCTGACCGTCCGCCAGTACCTGGATCTCGACGTGGCGAGGATTTTCCAGGTATTTCTCCATGTAAACCATATCATTGCTAAAAGCAGCTTTTGCTTCCGCACGGGTCATGGAGATAGACTGCGCCAGTTCAGCGTCGCTGCGCACAACGCGCATACCGCGACCGCCGCCGCCACCGGAGGCTTTGATAATCACCGGATAACCAATGCGTTTTGCAATGGCGCGGTTTTTATCCATATCGTCGCCCAGCGGGCCGTCAGAACCCGGTACGCAAGGAACGCCAGCTTTTTTCATTGCTGCAATTGCAGACACTTTGTCGCCCATCAGGCGAATAGTGTCTGCTTTCGGGCCGATGAAGATAAAGCCAGAGCGTTCAACCTGCTCGGCAAAATTGGCGTTTTCGGAAAGGAAGCCGTAACCCGGATGGATTGCTACTGCGCCGGTGATTTCAGCGGCGCTGATGATAGCCGGGATGTTCAGATAACTTTTTACTGACGGAGCCGGGCCAATACAGACCGTTTCATCTGCCAGTAATACGTGTTTTAAATCGCGATCCGCGCTGGAGTGCACAGCGACAGTCTTAATGCCCAGTTCTTTACAGGCACGAAGAATACGCAATGCAATCTCGCCACGGTTGGCAATAACAATTTTATCCAGCATGTTCGCCTCGTTACTCGATGACGACCAGCGGCTCGTCAAATTCTACCGGTTGTCCACTTTCGACCAGAATTGCTTTCACAGTACCGGATTTGTCTGCTTCGATCTGGTTCATCATTTTCATGGCTTCAACGATGCACAGGGTATCGCCCACGTTCACTTTCTGACCCACTTCGATGAACGCTTTCGCGTCCGGGCTTGGGGTGCGATAGAAAGTACCAACCATTGGGGAACGTACGATGTGACCACTGATTTCCGCTGCTGCTGGCGCTTCCATGGAAGGAACGGTCGCCGGAGCGGCTGCGTTAGATTGAGCTGGCTGCTGCATCATCGGTGCAGCGTAAGCTTGTTGCATCATCGGGAAACTAGCGGCAGGTGCTGCACGGCTGATGCGTACTGACTCTTCGCCTTCAGAAATTTCCAGTTCAGAGATGCCTGATTCTTCAACCAGCTCGATCAGTTTTTTAATCTTACGAATATCCATGAGTGGGTTCCGTACTCTTTGTTTAGTGTGATTGTGACAGGCGTTTCACCGCCGTCTGTAAAGCGTATGCCCCGACAGCTGTATGCATAGCGATAAATTCCAGCTGACCGGGACGCCGGTCTATTTTGCCCCAGAGCGTCAATGTGAGACTTGACGGACATTGTGCAGCGATCTGCTGCTATCCTCCGGCAAAAAACAAAATATACCTTCGTTGCGCCATTGTCACCTTTTCCGCAGCTTAAAAACCGCGTTAGGGAGAACGAAGTCGCACATTATAACGATTTCGTAGCAATTGGCAGCTAAATACTGGTCTTATCAGGGAAGATAATCAACAGCTAACATGTAAATAACTTTCAACGCCGCGCATTTTGCAACAAGCCGCACAGTTCATGAAATTAGCGCCACCATTGACGGAACTTCTTAAAACGTAAGGCTAAAAGTAATAAAGCCAGCCCGGCGTAGATAACCGGCTGTGGTGAGATAATCTTCACTGACCACAGATAATGTATGGGAGCCAGGATCGCGACCAGATAGACGAAGTTATGCAACTGTTGCCAGCGTTTGCCTAATTTTCGCTGCATCGCCTGCGTGGAAGTCAATGCTAAAGCCAGTAAAATCAGCCAACTGACAATTCCGAGCGTTAAATAAGGTCGGGTGATTAATTCCTGACCGAATAACGTCAGATTATTCACGCCCAGTTCCAGTAAGGCATAACTGGTTAAGTGCAGCGTTGCCCAGACGAAACACCATAAACCCAGCAGGCGGCGGGTGCGTATCAATAAGGGCTGTTTAGCATAGCGCGCTAATGGCGTAATTAATAAGGTCGCCAGCAAGAATTTCAGCGCAGTCCGACCGGTAAAATGTTGAATATCTTTCACCGGGTCGGCGCTTAATCCGCCATGATTAATTGCCCATACCAGCCAGACAAACGGCAAAAATCCGGCAAGATGCAGGCAAACTTTCAGCCATGTCACTTGTTTTGCTGTCAGTCGCACTTAAAAATTCTCCCGTAAATCCAGGCCACGATAAAGCGACGCCACTTGATCGGCGTATCCGTTAAACAGCAGCGTTGGCTGGCGTTGTACATCCAGAATGCCACCTGAACCAATAAAACGTTCGGTGGCCTGCGACCAACGGGGATGATCAACATGCGGATTGACGTTGGCGTAAAAGCCATATTCATTGGGCGCTGCCAGATTCCAGGTGGTTGGCGGACGTTCACGGGTCAGCTTAATACTGACAATCGATTTAATCCCTTTAAAGCCATATTTCCACGGCACAATCAGTCGCACCGGTGCGCCATTTTGTGGCGGTAGCGCCTTGCCATAGACACCGACGGTCATCAGCGTGAGTGGATGCATCGCTTCGTCGAGACGTAATCCTTCTATATAAGGATATTTCAGGCCACCGCCAATAAACCGATCCTGCTGGCCTGGCATCTGTTCCGGCGCATAAATGGTTTCGAAGGCGACGTATTTCGCGTTACTGGTTGGTTCCGCCAGTGCCAGTAATTTGTGCAGCGGGAAACCAATCCACGGTACTACCATCGACCACGCTTCCACACAGCGCATACGGTAAATCCGCTCTTCCAGCGGGAAACGATGGGTTAAGGCGTCATGGTCGAGCGTTAATGGTTTGGCGACTTCACCACTGATTTTCAACGTCCACGGATCGGTTTTCAGGCTGCCGGCATTTGCCGCTGGATCCGCTTTATCCAGCCCGAACTCATAGTAGTTGTTATAGCCGGAAACTTTATCTTCCGGCGTGAGCGGCAGGTTATTTTGCCAGGCGGCAGGTTTACTAAACTCCAGCTGCTTCCCGGCTGGCGCGGGCGGACGATCGTTGCCCTTAAACCAGCTAAGCAGGTCGGCATGTGTAGTGGTTGGCAGAGAAAGTGCAGCTGCGCTGATGCCTAACGTTTTCAGAATCTGCCGACGTTGCATAAAAAAAGCCGATTCGGCAGTGACATCGGCTTCTGTAAATTGACGAATTTTTTTCATAACAGACTCCCGGTATGCTCCTGATTACTATGGCAGGGAGAATGTCAAAGTGCTGCTAAAATTTGTTAGTTATATGTAAATTATTTTGTACGAAATCTTAACTTATTTTTACCAGAGTGCGCCCCTGCACCTGGTTATTGATAATGGCTTCGGCAAACTTCGGTGCCTCTGTCAGTGAGATTTCTTTTGCTGCTTGTGAATAGAATGATTCCGGTAGATCGGCGACCAGACGCTGCCAGGCCTGCGCCCGACGAGCTGGTGGCGTCATGACTGAATCCACTCCTTGCAGACGGACGTTGCGCAGAATAAACGGCATTACCGTGGTTGGCAGAGCAAAGCCACCCGCCAGACCACAAGCCGCCACGCAGCCGCCGTAGTTCATTTGTGCCAGCACTTTCGCCAGTACTTTGTCACCAACAGTGTCAATTGCGCCTGCCCAGAGTTGTTTTTCCAGGGGACGGGACTCAGCAAACTCATCGCGGGGCAGAATACGGCTGGCTCCTAAACTTTTCAGATATTCATGGGTACTTTCGCGACCAGATACAGCAACGACCTGATAACCCAACTTATGCAGCAGCGCCACAGCCGTACTGCCGACGCCGCCGCTGGCGCCCGTCACCACAATCTCGCCATCCTGCGGACGAATACCGGCATCTTCCAGTGCCATTACGCACAGCATGGCGGTAAACCCGGCAGTACCAATAATCATCGCTTTACGCGCGTCCAGACCTTGCGGCATCGCAACCAGCCAGTCACCTTTTACGCGCGCCTGTTGTGCCAGCCCGCCCCAGTGGTTTTCACCGACGCCCCAACCCGTCAGTAACACTTCCTGACCGGCATGAAAACGAGGATCTTCACTGGCGCGTACAGTTCCGGCAAAGTCAATACCAGGAATCATCGGAAAATTACGGATGATTTTTCCTTTACCGGTAATCGCCAGCGCATCTTTATAATTCAGACTCGACCAGTGGACATCGACCGTCACATCGCCTTCCGGCAGGCGACTTGCGTCCAGAGTCTGTACAGATGCGAGGGTTTTACCGTCCTGCTGTTCTAAAAGTAACGCCTGCATAAGAGATCCTCATGTGCATGATGGATTGGAAAATAATTTCTGAAGACTATACTCGCTAATGGAAAAGCAAAGCCGATGAAGCGCAATAAATTGCGAGATAAATCTGATTTGCTAGTATGCCCGCGTCCTCACTATCGGAGTTAACACAAGGATGAGATTAACGACGAAATTTTCGGCCTTTGTCACGCTGCTCACCGGGTTAACAATTTTTGTGACCCTGCTGGGCTGCTCGCTTAGTTTCTATAACGCCATTCAGTATAAGTTTAGTCATCGTGTTCAGGCAGTGGCGACGGCGATCGATACCCACCTTGTGTCGAATGACTTCAGCACGTTGAGGCCACAAATCAGCGAACTGATGATGTCTGCGGATATCGTTCGCGTGGATCTTTTGCACGATAAAAAACAGGTTTATACCCAGTCCCGCAATGGTAGTTACCGTCCGGTGGGAACCAGCGATCTGTTTCGCGAACTGACTGTGCCGTTGATTAAACATCCGGGGATGTCGCTGCGTTTGGTTTATCAGGACCCGATGGGCAACTATTTCCACTCGTTGATGACCACCGCACCGCTCACCGGTGCGATTGGATTTATCATTATTATGCTCTTCCTGGCAGTACGCTGGTTACAGCGGCAACTTGCCGGGCAAGAATTGCTGGAAACCCGCGCTACACGTATTTTAAATGGCGAGCGTGGCTCGAATGTGTTGGGAACCATCTATGAATGGCCGCCCAGAACCAGCAGTGCGCTGGATACGCTGCTTTGTGAAATTCAGAACGCACGCGAACAGCACAGTCGTCTTGATACACTGATCCGCTCCTATGCTGCTCAGGACATCAAAACCGGCCTCAATAACCGACTTTTTTTCGATAATCAGTTAGCAACGTTACTGGAAGATCAGGAGAAAGTGGGTACTCACGGGATCGTGATGATGATCCGCCTGCCGGATTTCAATATGTTGAGCGACACTTGGGGGCACAGCCAGGTTGAAGAACAGCTCTTTACCCTGACAAATCTGTTATCGACATTTATGATGCGTTATCCCGGGGCGCTATTGGCGCGTTATCACCGTAGCGATTTCGCCGTGCTGTTGCCACATCGGACATTAAAAGAGGCGGAGAGCATTGCCGGGCAATTGATCAAGGCGGTCGATACCTTACCGACGAATAAAATGCTCGATCGTGATGATATGATTCACATCGGCATCTGTGCCTGGCGTAGCGGGCAGGATACCGAACAGGTGATGGAACATGCGGAATCCGCCACGCGCAATGCGGGATTACAGGGCGGCAATAGCTGGGCTATTTACGATGACTCGTTACCTGAAAAAGGACGCGGTAACGTTCGCTGGCGGACGCTCATCGAGCAAATGCTGAGTCGCGGAGGCCCGCGTCTTTATCAAAAACCGGCGGTTACTCGTGAAGGGCTGGTTCATCATCGCGAACTGATGTGTCGTATCTTTGATGGTAACGAAGAGGTCAGTTCGGCGGAATATATGCCGATGGTGTTGCAGTTTGGCTTATCGGAAGAGTATGACCGTCTGCAAGTCAGTCGCCTCATCCCGCTGTTACGCTATTGGCCACAAGAAAATCTGGCGATTCAGGTCACCGTTGAGTCGTTGATTCGACCGCGTTTCCAGCGTTGGCTACGTGATACGCTGATGCAGTGTGAAAAATCACAGCGAAAACGCATAATTATTGAACTTGCAGAGGCTGATGTTGGTCAACATATCGGTCGCTTGCAACCTGTCATTCGTTTGATGAATGCTTTAGGGGCTCGGGTCGCCGTCAACCAGGCTGGTTTGACGCTGGTAAGTACCCGTTGGATCAAAGAACTTAATGTTGAATTACTCAAGCTCCATCCGGGGCTGGTAAGAAACATTGAGAAGCGAACAGAGAATCAATTGTTGGTTCAGAGCATGGTAGAAGCGTGTTCCGGGACCAACACCCAGGTTTACGCTACTGGTGTACGTTCGCGAAGCGAGTGGCAGACCCTGATTCAGCGTGGGGTTTTGGGTGGGCAGGGAGATTTTTTTGCGTCCTCACAGCCACTTGATACTAACGTGAAAAAATATTCACAAAGATACTCGGTTTAACCTGCCGTTTGATCCGTTTTCACGTAGAATAACGCGCGCTGCGTTTCACGGGAGCGTGCTTGTCTGTTCGCCAGATTGTTGCAGCACATATGCAGATTAATGACCTTACGCAGTTGCAAACAGGCGAGGAATGCATGCTGATGCATTTAGCCTCTCTGGACTCAGGTAGAGATTTGTAACAAAGGAAACAAACTGCACTAATTTTCACCGTAGCAGATGATTTTTGCGCCTTGTCGCTGCTGCGTGTGGTTGGTAAAGTAAGCGGATTTTCTTTTCCGCCCCAGCTTTCAGGATTATCCCTTAGTATGTTGAAAAAATTTCGTGGCATGTTTTCCAATGACTTGTCCATTGACCTGGGTACTGCGAATACCCTCATTTATGTAAAAGGACAAGGCATCGTATTGAATGAGCCTTCTGTGGTGGCTATTCGTCAGGATCGTGCCGGTTCACCGAAAAGCGTAGCTGCAGTAGGTCATGACGCGAAGCAGATGCTGGGCCGTACGCCGGGCAATATTGCTGCCATTCGCCCAATGAAAGATGGCGTTATCGCTGATTTCTTCGTGACTGAAAAGATGCTCCAGCACTTTATCAAACAAGTGCACAGCAACAGCTTTATGCGTCCAAGCCCGCGAGTTCTGGTTTGTGTGCCGGTTGGCGCTACCCAGGTTGAGCGTCGTGCTATTCGTGAATCCGCGCAGGGCGCAGGCGCCCGCGAAGTATTCCTGATTGAAGAGCCGATGGCAGCAGCAATCGGTGCCGGCTTGCCGGTATCTGAAGCAACCGGCTCCATGGTGGTTGATATCGGTGGTGGTACTACTGAAGTTGCCGTTATCTCTCTGAACGGTGTAGTTTACTCCTCTTCTGTACGTATTGGCGGTGACCGCTTCGACGAAGCGATCATCAACTACGTTCGTCGTAACTACGGTTCTCTGATCGGTGAAGCGACTGCAGAACGTATCAAACACGAAATCGGTTCTGCTTATCCGGGCGATGAAGTCCGTGAAATCGAAGTTCGTGGCCGTAACCTGGCAGAAGGCGTGCCACGCGGCTTTACATTGAATTCCAACGAAATCCTCGAAGCGCTGCAAGAACCGCTGACCGGCATCGTTAGCGCGGTGATGGTTGCGCTGGAGCAGTGCCCGCCGGAACTCGCTTCCGACATTTCCGAGCGCGGAATGGTGCTCACTGGCGGTGGTGCGCTGCTGCGTAACCTTGACCGTTTGTTAATGGAAGAAACCGGCATTCCAGTTGTTGTTGCTGAAGACCCGCTGACCTGTGTGGCACGCGGTGGCGGCAAAGCACTGGAAATGATCGACATGCACGGCGGCGACCTGTTCAGCGAAGAGTAATCGGATGCAGGCAGGGGGAACATCTGTTTGCCCTGCCTGGTCTGATACGAGAATACGCATAACTTATGAAGCCAATTTTTAGCCGTGGCCCGTCGCTACAGATTCGCCTTATTCTGGCGGTGCTGGTGGCGCTCGGCGTTATTATTGCCGACAGTCGCCTGGGGATGTTTAGTCAAATCCGTACCTATATGGATACCGCCGTCAGTCCTTTCTACTTTGTTTCCAATGCTCCTCGAGAATTGCTGGATGGCGTATCACAGACGCTGGCCTCGCGTGATCAACTAGAACTTGAAAACCGGGCGTTACGTCAGGAATTGCTGTTGAAAAACAGCGAACTGCTGATGCTTGGACAATACAAACAGGAGAACGCGCGCCTGCGCGAGCTGCTGGGTTCTCCGTTGCGCCAGGATGAGCAAAAGATGGTGACCCAGGTTATCTCTACGGTTAACGATCCGTATAGCGATCAAGTCGTTATCGACAAAGGCAGCGTTAACGGAGTTTATGAAGGCCAGCCGGTCATCAGCGACAAAGGTGTTGTTGGCCAGGTGGTGGCGGTCGCCAAACTGACCAGCCGCGTGTTGCTGATTTGCGACGCGACCCATGCACTGCCAATTCAGGTACTCCGTAATGATATCCGCGTAATTGCTGCGGGTAACGGTTGTACTGATGATTTACAACTTGAGCACCTGCCAGCGAATACTGATATTCGTGTTGGTGATGTATTGGTGACATCTGGTCTTGGTGGACGCTTCCCGGAAGGTTATCCGGTGGCGGTCGTCTCTTCTGTGAAACTCGATACCCAGCGCGCTTATACCGTGATCCAGGCGCGTCCGACTGCGGGACTGCAACGTTTGCGTTATCTGCTGCTGCTGTGGGGCGCAGATCGTAACGGCGCTAACCCGATGACGCCGGAAGAGGTGCATCGCGTTGCTAATGAACGTCTGATGCAGATGATGCCGCAGGTATTGCCTTCGCCAGACGCGATGGGGCCAAAGTTACCTGAACCGGCAACGGGGATCGCTCAGCCGACTCCGCAGCAACCGACGACAGGAAATGCAGCTACTGCGCCTGCTGCGCCGACACAGCCCGCTGCTAACCGCTCTCCACAAAGGGCTACGCCGCCGCAAAGTGGTGCTCAACCGCCTGCACGTGCGCCAGGAGGGCAATAGTGGCGAGATATCGTAGCCAGGGGCGCTGGGTTATCTGGCTCTCTTTCCTCATCGCCTTGTTACTACAAATTATGCCCTGGCCGGATAATCTCATCGTTTTCCGGCCAAACTGGGTATTGCTCATCTTGCTGTATTGGATCCTGGCCTTGCCCCATCGCGTAAATGTGGGCACAGGTTTTGTGATGGGTGCCATACTGGATCTGATCAGTGGCTCTACGCTCGGTGTCCGGGCGTTGTCGATGAGTATCATTGCTTATCTGGTAGCACTGAAATTCCAGCTTTTCCGCAACCTGGCATTATGGCAGCAGGCGCTGGTCGTCATGTTGCTTTCGCTGGTAGTGGATATTATTGTTTTCTGGGCAGAGTTTTTAGTGATCAACGTCTCTTTCAGACCCGAAGTGTTCTGGAGTAGTGTAGTCAATGGTGTGCTCTGGCCGTGGATTTTCTTGCTGATGCGCAAAATCCGTCAGCAGTTTGCAGTGCAATAAAGGTTTCTATGACTTCTCTGTATTTAGCTTCCGGTTCTCCGCGTCGTCAGGAGTTACTTGCGCAACTTGGCGTGACCTTTGAACGTATTGTTACGGGCATTGAGGAACAGCGCCATCCGCAGGAGAGCGCGCAGCAGTATGTTATGCGTCTGGCGCGTGAGAAAGCGCAAGCAGGTGTTGCTCATACTGCGCAGGATCTCCCAGTACTGGGAGCGGATACCATTGTTGTCCTGAATGGGGAAGTGTTAGAGAAACCGCGCGATGCAGAACATGCGGCGCAGATGTTGCGCAAATTATCGGGACAGACTCATCAGGTAATGACGGCGGTGGCGCTGGCAGACAGCCAGTACATTCTCGATTGTCTGGTGGTCACCGATGTGACGTTCAGAACGTTAACAGACGAAGACATCGCGGGCTATGTTGCCAGCGGTGAACCGTTAGATAAAGCAGGTGCATACGGTATTCAGGGGCTGGGTGGTTGTTTTGTCAGGAAGATAAATGGCAGCTATCACGCCGTAGTCGGCTTACCGCTGGTTGAAACGTATGAATTATTAAGTAATTTTAACGCACTGCGTGACAAAAGGGATAAACATGACGGCTGAATTGTTGATAAACGTAACGCCTTCGGAAACACGAGTGGCGTATATTGATGGCGGTATTCTGCAGGAAATTCATATTGAACGTGAGGCGCGACGCGGAATAGTAGGCAATATCTACAAGGGTCGTGTAAGTCGTGTACTTCCGGGTATGCAGGCGGCTTTTGTAGATATTGGGCTGGATAAAGCCGCGTTTCTTCATGCATCCGACATCATGCCACACACCGAATGTGTGGCGGGTGAAGAACAAAAGCAGTTCACGGTGCGCGATATTTCGGAGCTGGTGCGTCAGGGACAAGATCTGATGGTGCAGGTGGTGAAAGATCCGCTTGGCACCAAAGGTGCGCGTCTGACCACCGATATCACGCTGCCGTCTCGCTATCTGGTGTTTATGCCAGGGGCTTCTCACGTTGGGGTTTCCCAACGCATTGAAAGTGAATCTGAACGTGAACGCCTGAAAAAAGTGGTCGCAGAGTATTGCGACGAGCAGGGCGGATTTATCATCCGTACTGCGGCGGAAGGGGTTGGCGAAGCGGAGCTGGCCTCCGATGCTGCCTACCTGAAACGCGTCTGGACCAAAGTGATGGAACGTAAAAAGCGTCCACAGACCCGTTATCAACTGTACGGCGAACTGGCGCTGGCGCAGCGTGTTCTGCGTGATTTCGCCGACGCTGAGCTGGATCGTATTCGCGTTGACTCGCGCCTGACTTACGAAGCGTTGCTTGAGTTCACTTCGGAATACATTCCCGAGATGACCAGTAAGCTGGAACATTACACCGGACGCCAGCCAATTTTCGATCTCTTTGATGTCGAAAACGAAATCCAGCGGGCGCTGGAACGCAAAGTAGAACTGAAGTCCGGCGGCTATTTGATTATCGACCAGACCGAAGCGATGACTACCGTGGACATCAATACCGGGGCGTTTGTTGGTCATCGCAATCTGGACGACACCATCTTCAATACCAATATTGAAGCGACGCAGGCTATCGCTCGCCAGTTACGGTTGCGTAATCTGGGCGGGATTATCATTATTGATTTCATCGACATGAATAATGAAGATCACCGTCGCCGCGTACTGCATTCGCTGGAACAGGCGTTGAGCAAAGACCGGGTGAAAACCAGCGTTAATGGTTTTTCGGCGCTGGGGCTGGTGGAGATGACGCGTAAACGCACCCGCGAAAGCATTGAGCACGTACTGTGTAATGAATGCCCAACCTGTCACGGTCGCGGAACGGTGAAAACCGTGGAAACCGTATGCTATGAAATCATGCGTGAGATCGTTCGCGTGCACCATGCTTACGACTCTGACCGTTTCCTGGTCTATGCTTCCCCGGCAGTAGCTGAAGCCTTGAAAGGCGAAGAATCGCACTCGCTGGCGGAAGTGGAAATTTTCGTTGGCAAACAGGTTAAAGTACAAATTGAACCGCTCTACAACCAGGAGCAGTTTGACGTCGTAATGATGTAAACAGATGCTGGGCCGCCATCCGGCAAAGGGTTTTTGAGTCACATTTTTAGCAGACAAGGAGTGACGGGTGAGGCGATTGCCGGGGATTTTACTGCTTACTGGAGCCGCGCTCGTTGTGATTGCTGCGCTGCTGGTCAGCGGCCTGCGTATTGCTTTACCGCACCTCGACGCCTGGCGCCCGGAAATCCTTAACAAAATTGAATCCGCGACGGGTATGCCGGTGGCAGCCAGTCAGCTCTCCGCCAGTTGGCAAAATTTTGGCCCAACACTCGAAGCGCACGACATCCGCGCTGAGTTGAAAGATGGCGGTGAATTTTCGGTTAAACGCGTCACCCTGGCGCTGGATGTCTGGCAGAGCCTGCTGCATATGCGCTGGCAGTTTCGTGACCTCACTTTCTGGCAACTGCGCTTTCGCACCAATACACCCATCACCAGTGGTGGTAGCAATGATAGCCTGGAAGCCAGCCATATCAGCGATCTGTTTCTTCGTCAGTTCGATCACTTCGATCTCCGCGATAGCGAAATCAGCTTCCTGACACCATCCGGTCAGCGCGCTGAACTGGCGATCCCGCAACTCACCTGGCTTAACGATCCACGTAGACACCGTGCGGAAGGTCAAGTAAGTCTCTCCAGTCTGACCGGACAACACGGCGTGATGCAGGTGCGCATGGATCTGCGTGATGATGAGGGACTGTTAAGCAATGGTCGCGTCTGGCTTCAGGCTGATGACATTGACCTGAAGCCGTGGCTCGGTAAATGGATGCAGGACAATATTGCGCTGGAAACGGCACAGTTCTCCCTTGAAGGCTGGATGACCATCGACAAAGGCGATGTGATCGGCGGCGATGTCTGGCTGAAACAGGGCGGTGCAAGCTGGCTGGGCGAGAAAAAAACGCATTCGCTGTCGGTGGATAATCTGACTGCGCACATAACGCGCGAACATTCGGGCTGGCAGTTTTCCATTCCTGATACGCGGATCACGATGGACGGCAAACCCTGGCCGAGTGGAGCTTTGACGCTGGCCTGGACACCAGAACAGGACGTTGGCGGGAAAAACAATAAACGCAGTGACGAACTACGGATTCGCGCCAGCAATCTGGAGCTGGCGGGGCTGGAAGGCATACGCCCATTAGCAGCGAAACTTTCACCTGCGCTGGGTGATATCTGGCGTTCAACCCAGCCGAGCGGCAAGATCAACACGCTGGCGCTGGATATCCCGCTTCAGGCGACAGAGAAAACCCGCTTTCAGGCGTCGTGGAGCAATTTGGCCTGGAAACAATGGAAATTACTGCCGGGTGCGGAACATTTCTCCGGGACGCTTTCAGGAAGCGTAGAAAATGGTTTGCTGACGGCTTCCATGAAGCAGGCGAAAATGCCTTATGAAACGGTATTTCGCGCACCGCTGGAAATTGCCGACGGCAAGGCAACCATAAGCTGGTTGAATAATGATAAAGGTTTCCAGCTGGATGGGCGTAACATCGACGTTAAAGCCAAAGCCGTCCATGCGCGCGGCGGTTTTCGTTACCTGCAACCTGCTAACGATGAACCCTGGCTGGGGATTCTGGCTGGCATCAGTACCGATGATGGTTCACAAGCCTGGCGCTATTTCCCGGAAAACCTGATGGGGAAAGAGTTAGTCGATTATCTAAGTGGCGCAATTCAGGGCGGTAAAGCGGATAACGCGACCCTGGTTTATGGCGGCAATCCACATCTTTTCCCTTACAAACACAACGAAGGTCAGTTTGAAGTGCTGGTGCCGCTGCGTAACGCGAAGTTTGCCTTCCAGCCGGACTGGCCTGCATTAACTAACCTTGATATTGAACTGGACTTTATTAACGACGGTTTATGGATGAAAACCGATGGCGTTAATCTGGGCGGTGTGCGCGCCAGTAACCTCACTGCGGTGATCCCTGACTACTCGAAAGAAATGTTGCTTATTGACGCTGACATTAAAGGTTCGGGTAAAGCCGTTGGTCCTTACTTTGATGAGACGCCGCTGAAGGATTCTCTGGGGGCGACCCTACAAGAACTCCAGCTAGACGGCGATGTGAATGCTCGCTTACATCTCGATATCCCGCTGAATGGCGAACTGGTTACAGCGAAAGGTGAAGTGGTGCTGCGCAACAACAGCCTGTTTATCAAACCCCTCGACAGCACCCTGAAAAATTTGAGCGGTAAATTCAGCTTTATCAATGGTGATCTGCAAAGTGAACCACTGACCGCAAGCTGGTTTAACCAGCCACTGAACGTGGATTTTTCCACCAAAGAAGGGACAAAAGCCTATCAGGTTGCGGTGAATCTCAACGGTAACTGGCAACCAGCGAAAACCGGCGTTCTGCCTGAAGCGGTGAACGAAGCGTTAAGCGGCAGCGTGGCGTGGGATGGTAAAGTGGGCATTGAGCTGCCTTATCATGCTGGCGCGACCTATAACGTAGAGCTGAACGGCGATCTGAAAAATGTGAGTAGTCACTTACCTTCGCCGTTAGCCAAACCTGCGGGTAAACCGCTACCTGTAAATATTAAGGTTGATGGCAATCTCAACAGCTTTGAATTAACCGGGCAAGCTGGCACGAATAACCATTTCAATAGCCGCTGGTTGCTCGGTCAAAAGCTGACGCTTGAGCGCGCCATCTGGGCGGCAGACAGCAAAACGCTTCCACCGTTACCGGAACAGAGTGGTGTTGAGTTAAATATGCCGCCAATGGACGGCGCCGAGTGGCTGGCGCTATTCCAGAAAGGCGCGACGGAAAAGGTTGGCAGCGCGGCGAGTTTCCCTCAGCACATTACGTTGCGTACACCGGCGTTGTCATTGGGGAATCAGCAGTGGAATAACCTGAGCATCGTCTCGCAGCCGATGGCAAACGGTACGCAGGTTGAGGCGCAAGGGCGTGAAATCAACGCTACGCTGGCGATGCGTAATAACGCGCCGTGGCTGGCAAATATTAAATATCTCTATTACAACCCGAACGTGGCAAAAACCGGTGGTGAATCAACGAATTCATCACCTTTCCCGACCACGGGGCGCATTAGCTTTCGTGGCTGGCCGGATGCGCAAATACGTTGCGCAGAGTGCTGGTTCTGGGGGCAAAAATTCGGTCGCATCGACAGCGATATCACCATTTCCGGCGATACGTTAACGCTGACTAATGGACTGATTGATACTGGTTTCTCGCGACTCACTGCCGATGGTGAATGGGTTAACAATCCGGGGAATGAACGCACCTCGCTGAAAGGAAAACTGCGCGGCCAGAAAATTGATGCCGCCGCAGAATTTTTTGGTGTCACGACGCCAATACGCCAGTCGTCATTTAATGTGGATTACGATTTACACTGGCGTAAAGCACCGTGGCAGCCGGATGAAGCGACGTTGAATGGCATCATTCATACCCAACTGGGCAAAGGCGAAATTACCGAAATCAGCACCGGACATGCCGGGCAATTGCTGCGCTTATTGAGCGTTGATGCCCTGATGCGTAAGCTGCGTTTTGATTTCAGAGACACCTTTGGCGAAGGGTTCTATTTTGACTCCATTCGCAGCACGGCGTGGATTAAAGACGGTGTTATGCACACCGATGACACGCTGGTGGATGGCCTGGAAGCGGATATCGCCATGAAAGGGTCGGTGAATCTGGTACGCCGCGATCTGAATATGGAGGCGGTTGTCGCGCCGGAAATTTCCGCGACGGTGGGGGTGGCTGCGGCCTTTGCAGTTAACCCCATTGTCGGCGCTGCGGTGTTTGCCGCCAGTAAAGTGCTGGGGCCGCTATGGAGCAAAGTCTCCATTTTGCGCTATCACATTTCTGGTCCGCTGGACGATCCGCAAATCAACGAAGTATTGCGCCAACCGCGTAAAGAAAAAGCGCAATGATTTGACGAGGGCGCGTAATTGCCCCAATCTCTTATGATAATCGTTGCCAAAGGCCAACGAGCCGGAACATAACCGTAGGTCGGATAAGGCGTTCACGCCGCATCCGGCAGCCGTAAAAAATCCTCTACCGCAGTAACTAACGAGTAGCAAAAACGATGAGTCTGAACCTGGTAAGTGAACAATTGCTAGCGGCGAATGGCCTGAAACATCAGGACTTGTTCGCGATCCTCGGTCAACTGACCGAACGTCGCCTTGATTATGGCGATCTCTATTTTCAGTCGAGCTATCACGAATCCTGGGTTTTAGAAGACCGCATTATTAAAGATGGTTCTTACAACATCGATCAGGGCGTTGGCGTGCGTGCAATCAGCGGTGAAAAGACCGGATTTGCTTACGCTGACCAAATCAGCCTGCTGGCGCTGGAACAAAGTGCGCAAGCGGCGCGTACCATTGTGCGTGACAACGGCGATGGCAAAGTACAGACGCTGGGCGCGGTAGAGCATAGCCCGCTGTATACCTCGGTTGACCCGCTGCAAAGCATGAGCCGTGAAGAGAAGCTGGATATCCTGCGTCGTGTCGATAAGGTTGCTCGCGAAGCGGACAAGCGCGTACAGGAAGTGACTGCCAGCCTCAGTGGCGTCTATGAATTAATTCTGGTTGCGGCGACTGACGGCACGCTGGCAGCGGATGTGCGCCCTCTGGTGCGTCTTTCTGTGAGCGTTCTGGTCGAAGAAGATGGCAAACGCGAACGCGGCGCCAGTGGCGGCGGCGGTCGTTTTGGTTATGAGTTCTTCCTTGCCGATCTCGATGGCGAAGTCCGTGCGGATGCATGGGCAAAAGAAGCCGTGCGTATGGCGCTGGTCAATCTTTCTGCTGTTGCCGCACCTGCGGGCACCATGCCGGTAGTTCTCGGCGCTGGCTGGCCCGGCGTGCTGTTGCATGAAGCGGTCGGTCATGGCCTGGAAGGCGACTTCAACCGCCGTGGTACTTCAGTCTTTAGTGGACAGGTCGGGGAGCTGGTGGCTTCTGAACTGTGTACCGTGGTTGATGATGGCACGATGGTCGATCGCCGTGGTTCGGTAGCGATTGATGATGAAGGTACGCCAGGTCAGTACAATGTGCTGATTGAGAACGGCATCCTGAAAGGTTACATGCAGGATAAACTCAACGCGCGCTTAATGGGTATGAAGCCGACTGGCAATGGTCGCCGTGAATCGTACGCTCACCTGCCCATGCCGCGTATGACCAACACCTACATGCTGCCGGGTAAATCGACCCCGCAGGAAATTATTGAATCCGTTGAGTATGGCATCTATGCGCCGAACTTCGGTGGCGGCCAGGTGGATATCACCTCCGGCAAATTTGTCTTCTCCACCTCAGAAGCGTATCTGATTGAAAACGGTAAAGTAACGAAGCCAGTGAAAGGCGCAACGTTGATTGGTTCCGGCATCGAAACCATGCAGCAGATTTCGATGGTGGGCAACGACCTGAAACTGGATAACGGCGTGGGTGTCTGCGGCAAAGAAGGGCAGAGTTTGCCGGTTGGCGTGGGTCAGCCGACGCTTAAAGTCGATAACCTGACCGTTGGCGGTACTGCGTAATCTATCCTGGCCGGTAAGCGTCGCATCAGGCATTGGTTGCCGGATGCGGCGCTTACCGACTTACGCACATAAATTACTTTTCTTTCCCGCGCCCGTGCATCTCCTGAAACAGCTTACCGACCTCAACAAAATAATCTGTCAGTGAGTTGATCACGACCTGCACCTTCAGTGGCAGCTTATCTTTTTCGGTATATAACGCATAAACCGGGCGTGGATCTGACTGGTAACGCGGCAGCAGGATCTCCAGTTCCCCGCGATTGATCTCGTTGATCACCCACATCAGCGGCACGTAGGCGATGCCGGCGCCTGCCGTCAGCCAGCGCACCAGCGTCATCGGATCATTTGTGACAAACCGTCCTTGCGGGATCAGTCGTGTTGAGATCCCTTCTGGCGCGATCAGTTCAAATTCATTGTCCGGGCGCACGCTGTATTCCAGCCATGAATGACTACTTAAATCGGCGGGTTTTTCCGGTATGCCGTATTGTGTGAGATAGCTTTTAGCTGCGCACACCACCATTGGCATCGCGCCCAGACGGCGGGAAAACAGGCTGGAATCCTGCAATGCGCCGACGCGGATCACCACATCCAGACCATCAGCGATCAGGTCGGGTGCAGGTATACCTGTGACCAGATTCACGCTCAGACCTGGGTACTCTTTCAGCATTTTTGCTGTCAGCCCGGCGAGAACATTTTGTGCCATAGTTGAAGAACAGCCAATGCGCAGCGTCCCGATGGGGGTGTTATTGAAGGCATACAATTGCTCATGGACATCCTGCACTTCATGGAGCATCCGACGGCAGCCCTGGTAGTAAATTCTACCGGCTTCAGTCAAGCCAATGCTGCGTGTGCTGCGGTTTAACAGCTTTACCTGCAACTCATCTTCCAGTTTTGACACCGTCTGACTGATGGACGAAACGCTCATCTGTAGCTGTCTGGCGGCGGCGGTAAAAGAGCCAAATTCAACTACTTTGGCAAACACCGACATACGTTTTAGTCGTTCCATTATTCACTCTGACTTAAAAGTGATTTAGATCACATAATATAGATAACAGCATAACAGTTACGCTAATATATTAAATATCAATCTACAGCAATGTTGCTCTCGCCCGGCTTTCCATGCCCTTCTCTGCGGCGACAGATGCTGAAAATAATAACGCCTGCTCTCTCTATACAACCAAGGTCAACATGAGTCTGTTTCCCGTTATCGTGGTGTTTGGGCTGTCCTTCCCACCGATATTTTTCGAATTGCTTTTATCACTGGCGATTTTCTGGCTGGTGCGCCGGGTACTTGTGCCAACAGGTATCTACGACTTTGTCTGGCATCCGGCGTTGTTCAACACCGCGCTCTATTGCTGCTTGTTTTATTTGATATCGCGACTGTTCGTTTGAGGTTGAAGTGAAAACACTAATAAGAAAATTCTCCCGTACGGCCATCACGGTCGTATTAGTCATTCTGGCCTTCATCGCAATTTTTAATGCCTGGGTCTATTACACCGAATCCCCGTGGACGCGTGACGCACGCTTTAGCGCCGACGTCGTTGCGATCGCGCCGGACGTATCCGGACTCATTACTCAGGTAAATGTTCATGATAACCAGCTGGTGAAAAAAGGACAGGTACTGTTCACCATCGATCAGCCGCGCTATCAAAAGGCGCTCGAGGAAGCGCAAGCCGATGTTGCTTATTATCAGGTGCTGGCACAGGAAAAACGCCAGGAGGCCGGACGTCGTAACCGTCTCGGCATACAGGCGATGTCTCGCGAAGAGATAGACCAGGCCAACAACGTACTACAAACAGTTCTGCATCAGTTAGCGAAAGCGCAGGCGACCCGCGATCTGGCAAAACTGGATCTTGAACGCACGGTGATCCGCGCACCGGCGGATGGCTGGGTGACCAACCTCAACGTCTATACCGGTGAGTTTATTACCCGTGGCTCAACGGCGGTTGCGCTGGTGAAACAGAACTCCTTCTATGTGCTGGCCTATATGGAAGAAACCAAGCTGGAAGGGGTGCGCCCGGGGTATCGCGCAGAGATCACGCCGCTTGGCAGTAACAAAGTGCTGAAAGGTACGGTTGATAGCGTCGCTGCCGGGGTCACCAACGCCAGCAGTACGCGCGATGATAAAGGAATGGCGACTATCGACTCTAACCTGGAGTGGGTGCGTCTGGCGCAACGAGTTCCGGTACGTATTCGTCTCGATAATCAGCAAGAGAACATCTGGCCTGCGGGCACCACCGCGACGGTGGTGGTCACTGGCAAACAGGATCGTGACGAAAGCCAGGATTCGTTCTTCCGTAAAATGGCTCATCGCCTGCGTGAGTTTGGTTAATCACGATGGGTATTTTCTCCATTGCTAACCAACATATTCGCTTTGCGGTAAAACTGGCGACCGCCATTGTGCTGGCGCTGTTTGTTGGCTTTCACTTTCAGCTGGAAACGCCACGCTGGGCGGTACTGACAGCGGCGATTGTTGCCGCCGGTCCGGCCTTTGCTGCCGGTGGCGAACCGTATTCTGGCGCTATTCGCTATCGTGGCTTTTTACGCATCATCGGCACATTTATCGGCTGTATTGCCGGGCTGGTGATCATTATTGCGATGATCCGCGCCCCTTTGCTGATGATTCTGGTGTGCTGTATCTGGGCCGGTTTTTGTACCTGGATTTCTTCACTGGTACGAATAGAAAACTCCTATGCGTGGGGACTGGCTGGTTATACCGCGCTGATCATTGTGATCACCATTCAGCCGGAACCGTTGCTGACGCCGCAGTTTGCCGTCGAACGTTGTAGTGAGATCGTTATCGGTATTGTGTGTGCGATTATGGCGGATCTGCTCTTTTCTCCGCGATCGATCAAACAAGAAGTGGATCGAGAGCTGGAAAGCTTGTTGGTCGCGCAATATCAATTAATGCAACTCTGTATCAAGCATGGCGATGGTGAAGTTGTCGATAAGGCCTGGGGCGACCTGGTTCGACGCACCACGGCGCTACAAGGTATGCGCAGCAACCTGAATATGGAATCTTCCCGTTGGGCGCGAGCTAATCGACGTTTAAAAGCGATTAATACGCTATCGCTGACGCTGATTACCCAGTCCTGCGAAACCTATTTGATTCAGAATTCGCGCCCGGAATTGATCACTGATACTTTCCGCGAATTTTTTGACACGCCGGTAGAAACCGCGCAGGACGTTCACAAGCAGCTCAAACGCCTGCGAAGAGTTATTGCCTGGACCGGGGAACGGGAAACACCTGTCACCATTTATAGCTGGGTCGCGGCGGCAACACGTTATCAATTGCTCAAACGCGGTGTTATCAGTAATACAAAAATCAACGCCACCGAAGAAGAGATCCTGCAAGGCGAGCCGGAAGTAAAAGTTGAGTCAGCCGAACGTCATCATGCGATGGTTAACTTCTGGCGAACCACACTTTCCTGCATTCTGGGCACGCTTTTCTGGCTGTGGACGGGTTGGACTTCCGGCAGTGGCGCAATGGTGATGATTGCGGTAGTGACGTCACTGGCGATGCGTTTGCCGAATCCACGCATGGTGGCGATCGACTTTATCTACGGGACGCTGGCGGCGTTGCCGTTAGGGCTGCTCTACTTTTTGGTGATTATCCCAAATACCCAACAGAGTATGTTGCTGCTGTGTATCAGCCTTGCCGTGCTGGGATTCTTCCTTGGCATTGAAGTACAGAAACGGCGACTGGGTTCAATGGGGGCGCTGGCCAGCACCATCAATATTATCGTGCTGGATAACCCGATGACGTTCCATTTCAGTCAGTTTCTCGACAGCGCATTAGGGCAAATCGTTGGCTGTGTATTGGCGTTTATTGTTATTCTGTTAGTGCGGGATAAATCACGCGACAGAACCGGACGCGTATTGCTTAATCAATTTGTTTCAGCTGCTGTTTCCGCGATGACCACCAATGTCGCGCGTCGTAAAGAGAACCATCTTCCGGCACTTTATCAGCAGTTGTTTTTGCTGATGAATAAATTTCCCGGAGATTTGCCGAAATTTCGCCTGGCGCTGACGATGATTATCGCGCACCAGCGCCTGCGTGATGCGCCGATCCCGGTTAACGAGGATTTATCGGCGTTTCACCGACAAATGCGCCGCACAGCAGACCATGTGATATCTGCCCGTAGCGATGATAAACGTCGTCGGTACTTTGGGCAGTTGCTGGAAGAACTGGAAATCTACCAGGAAAAGCTACGCATCTGGCAAGCGCCACCGCAGGTGACGGAACCGGTGCATCGGCTTACCGGTATGCTCCATAAGTATCAACATGCGCTGACCGATAGTTAAGTTAAAACCGACGCCAAAAGCGTCGGTTTTTTCATGTCTATACTTAGCGATGAACGGCAGAACTCGCCGCGAAACGTGACGGTGGCAACAGATGAATATCTATACATTTGATTTTGATGAGATTGAGAGTCAGGAGGATTTTTATCGCGACTTTAGCCAAACCTTTGGCCTGGCGAAAGATAAGGTACGCGATCTCGACTCTCTATGGGATGTGTTAATGAATGATGTCCTGCCGCTACCGCTGGAGATCGAATTCGTTCATCTGGGAGAGAAAATGCGTCGCCGTTTTGGCGCGTTAATATTGCTGTTTGATGAGGCAGAGGAAGAGCTGGAAGGGCATTTGCGTTTTAATGTTCGTCATTAGCGCAAAAAAAAGCCCCCGAACCGGGGGCAATATCGTCGGACAAGACGATGAGGGTTTATTTGTACAGTTCAGCCGTAGCGTGCCAGGTGTCACCGCTACGAGCTTCAGTAATCTGGTAGGCCGTTGCGCCTTTTTCTTCCGCTTTTTTATTCAACATTTCACGCATATCCATCGGCGAAGACGCCACCCCGCTGACGGACACTGTACCGATAGCTTCACGGTTTTGCGCTTGTGCAGCATTAATGGAATCGGCAGCGAAGGCACCGAAAGAGAGAACAGAAAGTACGCTTAATACAGCAACAGTGGTTTTGATTTTCATGATTTTTACCTCGACATAATCTTTTAGCTGGGCCTTTGTTTCGTGACCCATATCACAAAATCAAGTATACACTAATTATTTAGCTAATTAATACCACGCTAACTGTTTCTATTGGATTTAAAGTGTTAAAAATATTAATTTTTATAACAAAGTGGAATTAAAAACATATGGCACCATTATAAATGTCATTAATTTCAATATTATATCGTTTTTTGCATAATGTGCGATTATTACCCTATGTATTCGATATGTGAATGTTTTGTCGCAGCAAAGCGCACTATTCGTTAATAGATGACAGGGGAAAGCAGGGGGATAAGAGGAGAATGCAGCATTTTTCCCGCCGCCAGAAGCGGCGGGGTAGAGATTAAAGCTCCTGGTCGAACAGCTCTAAAATCGCTTCGTACAGGTCTTTGACGGTAAAACCTTTAGCAGGGGTGGTAAAGATGGTGTCATCACCGGCAATGGTGCCAAGAATACCTTCTGCTTTGCCCAGAGAGTCCAGCAGACGCGCAATTAATTGTGCCGCGCCAGGGCTGGTATGAATCACCACAACAGCGTCATTGTAGTCGATATCCAGCACCAGATTTTTCAGCGGACTGGAGGTGGTTGGTACGCCCAGTTCAGCTGGTAGGCAGTAAACCATTTCCATCTTGGCATTGCGGGTACGTACAGCACCAAACTTGGTTAACATCCGCGAGACTTTAGACTGGTTAATATTGTCAAAGCCTTGCTCCTGCAATGCGGCGACGATTTCGCCCTGGGAGCTAAATTTCTCTTCTTTAAGTAACGCTTTAAACGCTTTAACTAATTCTTCTTGCTTAGCCGAGCTTCGCATAAGTCACCCGATATGGTGGTTGATACAACATTATTGTGCATACAGATGAATTTTTATGCAAACAGTCTGCCCTGGAGAAGGCTGAAATAATGTTATGAAAGAGCGGGATTTTATCAAATTTCGTTATTGAGAAACATGCCTGCGTCACGGCATGTAAATTTCGCTTAAAAGTAAATTAATTGTTATCAAAATGATGTTGTTTTGGCTGAACGGTAGGGTATATTGTCACCACCTGTTGGAATGTTGCCCTAATGCATAAGCGACTGTTAATTACGTAAGTTAGCTCCCTGATTACGTCAATTAAATGCATAAACGCCAAATTTGCGTGACTACACATTCTTGAGAAGTGGTCATTGTAAACAGGGAATTTGTGGATTAAGGTCGCGGCAGCGGAGCAACATATCTTAGTTTATCAATATAATAAGGAGTTTAGGATGAAAGTCGCAGTCCTCGGCGCTGCTGGTGGTATCGGCCAGGCGCTTGCACTACTGTTAAAAACCCAACTGCCTTCAGGTTCAGAACTCTCCCTGTATGATATCGCTCCAGTCACTCCCGGTGTGGCCGTCGACCTGAGCCATATCCCTACTGCTGTGAAAATCAAAGGTTTTTCTGGTGAAGATGCGACCCCTGCTCTGGAAGGCGCAGATGTCGTTCTTATTTCTGCAGGTGTTGCGCGTAAACCGGGTATGGATCGTTCTGACCTGTTTAACGTTAACGCCGGTATCGTGAAAAACCTGGTACAGCAAGTTGCGAAAACTTGCCCGAAAGCGTGCATTGGTATTATCACTAACCCGGTGAACACCACTGTGGCTATCGCTGCAGAAGTGCTGAAAAAAGCCGGTGTTTATGACAAAAACAAACTGTTCGGCGTTACCACGCTGGATATCATTCGTTCCAACACCTTTGTTGCGGAACTGAAAGGCAAACAGCCGGGCGAAGTTGAAGTGCCGGTTATTGGCGGTCACTCTGGTGTTACCATTCTGCCGCTGCTGTCTCAGGTTCCTGGCGTAAGCTTCACCGAACAAGAAGTGGCTGATTTGACCAAACGTATCCAGAACGCGGGTACTGAAGTGGTTGAAGCGAAAGCCGGTGGCGGGTCTGCAACCCTGTCTATGGGCCAGGCCGCTGCACGTTTTGGTCTGTCTCTGGTTCGCGCACTGCAGGGCGAACAAGGCGTTGTAGAATGTGCCTACGTTGAAGGCGACGGTCAGTACGCACGTTTCTTCTCTCAACCGCTGCTGCTGGGTAAAAACGGCGTGGAAGAGCGTAAATCTATCGGCACCCTGAGCGCATTTGAACAGAACGCGCTGGAAGGTATGCTGGATACGCTGAAGAAAGATATCGCCCTGGGCGAAGAATTCGTTAATAAGTAATTGATTAGCGGATAATAAAAAACCGGAGCACAGACTCCGGTTTTTTATTTTGAGCGCACGACTTAATTAGTCGCTGGATATTCCTGAATGGTGACCTGCAACGTTAGCTGCTTATCGTCACGCATCACTACAACTGGGATCACTGAGCCAGGTCGGATTTCCGCAACCTGATCCATCGTCTCCAGTGCGGAGATGGCTGGTTTGTTATCCACAGAGATAATCAGATCGTTGACCTGGATACCCGCATTCGCCGCCGGACCATCAGGTGACACTTCGTTAACCACAATTCCTTGCAGTTGATCGATACCGCCGCCCTGCGCGTGCAGAGGTGCGATTTCTCGTCCACCAATGCCAATGTATCCACGGATCACGCGACCATCGCGGATCAGCTTATCCATAATTTTGGTTGCTAACTGGAAAGGAATCGCAAAGCCGATACCTTCCGGCGTTTCGCCATCGTTACTCTTATCAAACGACAGCGTGTTGATGCCCATCAGTTCTCCCAGCGAGTTCACCAGCGCGCCGCCGGAGTTACCGTGGTTAATGGAAGCATCGGTTTGCAGGAAGTTTTGCCGCCCGGTCGGGTTCAGGCCGATTCGACCTGTGGCACTGATAATGCCCTGGGTAATGGTCTGCCCAAGGTTATACGGGTTACCGATCGCCAGCACCACATCGCCAATGTGCGGTACGCGTCGTGAATTGATAGGAATAGTGGGTAAACCACCAGTGGCATTAATTTTAAGCACCGCCAGATCGGTTAGAGAGTCAGATCCCACCAGTAATGCTTCAAAAACACGACCATCCTGTAAGGCGACGATGATCTGATCGGCGTCGTTGATCACGTGTTTATTGGTGATGATATAACCGCGTTGATCCATGATCACGCCAGATCCCAGTGTACGGATCTCAAGCTGGTTGTGTGAGGCGGTGTTCAAACCACGGTTATAAACGTTGACTACCGCTGGCGCGGCGCGGCGAACCGCCAGATTATAGCTGGCAGGCGTCTCATCGGTACTGTCGAATTGCGGTGTGGAAAGCGGGTTAATGCTGCGCAGCGAAGGCATGGCAACCAGCAGAATAGCGCCGACAATTAATCCAATCGCAACGGAACGTAAGAGCTTCACAAACATGATGGAGGCGTCATTAAAAAAGGGAACGGCAGCAGCATACCACGAGTTAACCGGACATCACACGTCAGCCTGATGCCCGGTTTACGACATTAACGCATTAGCAGGTAAATGCTCTCATTGCCACGTACGATCTGCAGGGCGATGATGGCCGGTTTTGTCGCCAGCACTTTGCGCATTTCAGCGATCGAATTCACCCGATCGCGGTTGACGCCAATGATCACATCATCTTTTTGCAAGCCAGCCTGAGCGGCGGGGCTTCCTTTGACAACCTCATCGATCTTAATACCTTTGCCGCCATCTTTTAGCTGACCGTCACTCAACGTCGCGCCTTCCAGCGCAGGTGTGATCATCTCGGCACTGGCTGACGATGAGGTGCTGGTATCGAGCGTCACTTCTACTTCCAGCGGTTTGCCGTTACGCAGCAGGCCGAGTTTCACTTTCGTGCCCGGCTCGGTGGTCGCGATACGGGAACGCAACTCAGCAAAGCTATTCAGCGGTTTGCCGTTGAGACTGGTAATAATATCGCCTGCTTTCACGCCTGCTTTTGCCGAGCCAGAACCTGGCAGCACTTCGCTGACAAACGCGCCGCGCTGAACGTCTAAATTAAATGCTTTGGCGATATCGGCACTCATTTCGGTGCCTTTAATGCCTAACAGGCCGCGTTTGATTTCACCAAAGTCGATAAGTTGCTGCGCCAGGGTACGCGCCATATTACTCGGAATGGCAAAACCAATTCCTACGCTACCGCCGCCCGGGGCAAGGATTGCGGTGTTGATGCCAATTAATTCACCGTTAAGGTTTAACAGTGCACCGCCGGAGTTACCACGGTTAATAGAGGCATCGGTCTGAATAAAGTTTTCCAGACCTTCGAGATTTAACCCGCTGCGGCCTAATGCGGAAACAATCCCGGAGGTGGCGGTTTGCCCAAGACCAAACGGGTTGCCGACCGCGACGGCAAAATCACCGACGCGCAGTTTATCGGAGTCGGCAATGGCAATTTGCGTTAATTTGCCGGGATTCTGAATTTGCAACAGGGCAATATCGCTCTGCTCATCACCGCCAATCAGCTTCGCATCAAACTCACGCCCGTCATTGAGCTGAATACTGATTTTCTGTGCCTGATTAATGACGTGATTGTTGGTCAGCACATAACCTTTATTGGCATTGATTATGACGCCGGAACCTAAACCTTCGAAAGGTTGCGCAGGCTGATCCGGTAAATCATCACCAAAAAACTTTTTGAATTCTTCCGGAATTTTCTGCTCCTGGCTGGCGGTTCCTTCGACTCGAACACTGACCACTGCGGGAAGCACTTTTTCCAGCATCGGCGCCAGACTGGGCAGTGGCGCTTGACCGGCAACCTGGCCGGGAATCGATGCGATGGCCTGAAACGGCGCCGAGAGAGTTAACCCGACACTTAACGCTAATGCACTCAACAGCTGGGTTTGCTTTTTCATTATTCCTGCTCTCGTACCTGAATGATAAGAAAAAGAGATTCAAAACAGTTTGATGTTATTGAATTTTCAGATGGTAAACAATGAGACACCAGATTAAATGATAGTCGGGGGAAGAAGAGAAGAGGAGGGCGCAATGGCTGCGCCCGCAAAATAAATTAGTCGCGCTTCGCGCCGGTACGTAACAGGCCGGATGCGCCTTCAGAATAGTCACGCGGCATCTGCACCGGAGCCTGATCGTTGCTGGCTTCAGATTCTGCCAGACGATTGCGGAACGGGTTGGCTTCAGCAGACAGTTCCGGCAGCAGGCTGCTGGAGCTTTTCGCCATGTGTTGATACAGCTGGCGATAGTCGTGCGCCATAGTATCCAGTAATTCCGCGCTGCGGGCAAAGTGGTTAACCAGCTCTTCGCGATACTCGTCCAGTTCAGCTTTATTCTTTTCAAGTTCGTACTGCAACGCCTGTTGCTGGCGCAGTTTACGATTACCAAAACGCATGGCCACAGCACCAATAATGATGCCGACGACTAACCCAATTAGCGCATATTCCCAGGTCATGAACATCTCCCGTTGTCTTTTGTTTCCGTAGGGTGTTGGCTTCAGGCTCCATGCCTGCGGCTGATTATGCCACTATAACCGTTAATTCCACAGAAGTGGAATCCCGACTGCATATCGCGTAGTGTAGAACGGCCTTTTTTTCGTCAACCGTGAACAACGGCACACCGATTATTCAAGGAATAACAAGAACATCATGCAAAGCGTTACCCCGACATCGCAATACCTGAAGGCGCTCAATGAAGGCAGCCATCAACCCGACGACGTACAAAAAGAGGCCGTCAGTCGGCTGGAGATTATCTACCAGGAATTAATCAACAGCACGCCGCCAGTCGCCAGGGCTAGCGGGTTAATGGCACGGGTCGGTAAGCTGTGGGGTAAGCGCGAAGATACAAGCAACGCGCCGGTGCGTGGCTTATATATGTGGGGCGGTGTAGGGCGCGGAAAAACCTGGCTGATGGATCTTTTCTATCAAAGTTTGCCTGGGGAGCGAAAACAGCGGCTGCATTTTCACCGTTTTATGCTGCGGGTGCATGAAGAATTAACCGCATTGCAAGGGCAGAGCGATCCGCTGGAAATTATTGCTGATCGTTTCAAAGCAGAAACCAATGTGCTCTGTTTTGATGAATTTTTTGTTTCTGATATTACCGACGCTATGCTGCTGGGCGGCCTGATGAAAGCATTGTTTGCTCGCGGTATAACGCTGGTTGCAACGTCAAATATCCCACCGGATGAGCTTTATCGCAATGGCCTGCAACGTGCGCGTTTTCTTCCTGCAATTGATGCCATTAAACAGTATTGTGATGTTATGAACGTGGACGCCGGTGTTGATTATCGGCTGCGTACCCTTACTCAGGCGCATCTGTGGCTGTCGCCGCTTAATGATGAAACGCGTGAGCAGATGGATAAGCTGTGGCTGGCGCTGGCAGGTGCAAAACGAGAACAAGCCCCTACGCTGGAAATCAATCATCGACCGCTGGCGACGATGGGCGTAGAAAACCAGACGCTGGCGGTGTCATTTACCACGCTGTGCGTTGATGCCCGCAGCCAGCATGACTATATTGCGCTCTCACGTCTGTTTCACACGGTGATGTTGTTTGATGTGCCCGTCATGACGCGGTTGATGGAGAGTGAAGCGCGGCGTTTCATTGCGCTGGTGGATGAATTTTACGAGCGCCATGTCAAGCTGGTGGTGAGCGCGGAAGTACCTTTGTATGAGATTTATCAGGGCGAGCGGCTGAAGTTTGAGTTCCAGCGTTGCCTGTCACGTCTGCAAGAGATGCAAAGCGAAGAGTATTTGAAGCGCGAGCATTTGGCGGGTTAAAACCTGTCACAAATCACAAAAAGGGGTCGATCTTTGACCCCGACTTCTCTATAATCTTGCGACCCCACGTTACAAGAAAGTTTTTTTCCCAAAACTTTTTGTGTGCTGGCATAGGCTATTCGAAGGGGTAGGTTTGCCGGACTTTGTCGTGTGAACCTCAACAATTGAAGACGTTTGGGTGTTCACCAACGTGTAACTATTTATTGGGTAAGCTTTTAATGAAAACTTTTACAGCTAAACCAGAAACCGTAAAACGCGACTGGTATGTTGTTGACGCGACCGGTAAAACTCTGGGCCGTCTGGCTTCCGAACTGGCTCTGCGCCTGCGCGGTAAGCATAAAGCGGAATACACTCCGCACGTAGATACTGGTGATTACATCATCGTTCTGAACGCTGACAAAGTTGCTGTAACCGGCAACAAGCGTACTGACAAAGTGTACTATCATCACACCGGTCACATCGGTGGTATCAAACAAGCGACCTTTGAAGAGATGATTGCTCGCCGTCCTGAGCGTGTGATTGAAATCGCGGTTAAAGGCATGTTGCCAAAAGGCCCGCTGGGTCGTGCTATGTTCCGTAAACTGAAAGTTTACGCGGGTAACGAGCACAACCACGCGGCACAGCAACCGCAAGTTCTTGACATCTAATCGGGATTATAGGCAATGGCTGAAAATCAATACTACGGCACTGGTCGCCGCAAAAGTTCCGCAGCTCGCGTTTTCATCAAACCGGGCAACGGCAAAATCGTTATCAACCAACGTTCTCTGGAACAGTACTTCGGTCGTGAAACTGCCCGCATGGTAGTTCGTCAGCCGCTGGAACTGGTCGACATGGTTGAGAAACTGGATCTGTACATCACCGTTAAAGGTGGTGGTATCTCTGGTCAGGCTGGTGCGATCCGTCACGGTATCACCCGCGCTCTGATGGAGTACGACGAGTCCCTGCGTTCTGAACTGCGTAAAGCTGGCTTCGTTACTCGTGACGCTCGTCAGGTTGAACGTAAGAAAGTCGGTCTGCGTAAAGCACGTCGTCGTCCGCAGTTCTCCAAACGTTAATTGCTTTCTGCTCCGGCAGAATACAATTTGCGAAAAAAACCCGCTTCGGCGGGTTTTTTTATGGCTAAAATCTGAATCAGCGTAAAAATGGAAAGGTGCTTTTTGCTACCGCCTGACAGGCAGGTAAAACAAAAACAACATCGCCGATAAGGGATTAAGTCAACCATTTCAGACTAAAGCGCATCTCTTTTTCCCCATTTCTGGTATCGACTTACCACAAAGGTCGCAAAATCTGGTAAACTATCATCCAATTTTCTGCCCAAATGTCGGGTATTGCTCATTTTTTGTTTGATTTTCGAACAAAGAGAGTCGTTCCTTACTGGGTAACATAACTTCTGACTGGCCACCTGGTGGCTGGTAGCAGTAAAAATTCTGACTATACCTGGAGGTTTTCATGGCTGTCGCTGCCAACAAACGTTCGGTAATGACGCTGTTTTCCGGTCCTACTGACATCTATAGCCATCAGGTCCGCATTGTGCTGGCTGAGAAAGGTGTAAGTTTCGAGATCGAACACGTGGAAAAGGACAATCCGCCTCAGGATCTGATTGACCTCAACCCGAATCAGAGCGTTCCGACCCTGGTGGATCGTGAACTGACCCTGTGGGAATCTCGCATCATTATGGAATATCTGGATGAGCGTTTCCCGCATCCGCCACTGATGCCTGTTTACCCGGTAGCTCGCGGTGAAAGCCGTCTGTACATGCACCGTATCGAAAAAGACTGGTACACGCTGATGAACACCATCATCAACGGTTCAGCCTCTGAAGCCGATGCTGCACGTAAGCAACTGCGCGAAGAACTGCTGGCGATTGCGCCGGTCTTCGGTCAGAAGCCGTACTTCCTGAGCGATGAGTTCAGCCTGGTCGATTGCTACCTTGCTCCGCTGCTGTGGCGTCTGCCGCAACTGGGCATCGAGTTTAGCGGCCCGGGTGCGAAAGAGCTGAAAGGCTATATGACCCGCGTCTTTGAGCGTGACTCTTTCCTTGCTTCCTTAACAGAAGCAGAACGTGAAATGCGTCTGGGCCGGAGTTAATCTGTATGGATTTGTCACAGCTAACACCACGTCGTCCCTATCTGCTGCGTGCATTCTATGAGTGGTTGCTGGATAACCAGCTCACGCCGCACCTGGTGGTGGATGTGACGCTCCCTGGCGTGCAGGTTCCTATGGAATATGCACGTGATGGGCAAATCGTACTCAACATTGCGCCGCGTGCGGTTGGCAATCTGGAACTGGCGAATGATGAAGTGCGTTTTAACGCGCGCTTTGGTGGCATTCCGCGTCAGGTTTCAGTACCGCTGGCTGCCGTGCTGGCTATCTACGCCCGCGAAAATGGCGCAGGCACGATGTTCGAGCCTGAAGCTGCCTACGATGAAGATGCCAGTATCATGAATGATGATGAAGCGTCGGCAGATAATGAAACCGTTATGTCGGTCATTGACGGCGATAAGCCCGATCACGATGATGACCATCATCCTGACGATGAACCGCCACAGCCTCCACGCGGTGGACGCCCGGCATTGCGGGTTGTGAAATAAATGATAAACAGGCCCATGTGGCCTGTTTTGCTATCTACCTTCTTTTCGCCTGATTTTAATACTGTGTTACGATAACTTCGCTATTATCCGTCAACATATTTTCCCAGAAAGAGCTCTATGAACGCATTTGATCCGCAAGCAGAAGATTCTCCGGCTACTATCGGTCGTAACTTGCGTCGTCGTCCACTGGCGCGCAAAAAACTCTCCGAAATGGTGGAGGAAGAGCTGGAGCAGATGATCCGCCGTCGTGAATTTGGCGAAGGTGAGCAACTGCCATCTGAACGCGAACTTATGGCGTTCTTTAACGTTGGGCGTCCTTCGGTACGTGAAGCGTTGGCGGCGTTAAAGCGCAAAGGTCTGGTACAAATTAATAATGGTGAACGCGCTCGTGTCTCGCGTCCTTCTGCGGACACCATCATCGGCGAGCTTTCCGGCATGGCAAAAGATTTTCTTTCCCATCCTGGTGGGATAGCCCATTTCGAACAGTTACGTCTGTTCTTTGAGTCCAGCCTGGTGCGCTATGCGGCTGAACATGCCACCGATGAACAAATTGATTTGCTGGCCAAAGCACTGGAAATCAACAGTCAGTCGCTGGATAACAACGCCGCGTTTATTCGTTCAGATGTTGATTTCCACCGTGTGTTGGCAGAGATCCCTGGGAACCCGATCTTTATGGCGATCCACGTTGCTCTGCTCGACTGGCTGATCGCCGCCCGTCCGACAGTCGCCGATCAGGCGCTGCACGAGCATAACAACGTTAGTTATCAGCAGCATATTGCGATCGTTGATGCGATCCGTCGTCACGATCCCGATGAAGCCGATCGCGCATTGCAATCGCACCTCAACAGCGTTTCTGCCATCTGGCACGCCTTCGGTCAAACCACTAACAAAAAAAAATAATGCCACTTTAGTGAAGCAGATCGCATTATAAGCGTTCTGTATGATGTGTTGCTTATTTGATCTGGTATAACAGGTATAAAGGTATATCGTTTTTAACAGGCAAGCATCACTTCAGAGGTATTTATGGCAACAAATTTACGTGGCGTAATGGCCGCACTCCTGACTCCTTTTGACCAACAACAAGCACTGGATAAAGCGAGTCTGCGCCGCCTGGTTCAGTTCAATATTCAGCAGGGCATCGACGGTTTATACGTAGGTGGTTCAACCGGCGAAGCCTTTGTGCAGAGCCTTTCCGAGCGTGAACAGGTACTGGAAATCGTCGCGGAAGAGGCGAAAGGCAAGATTAAATTAATCGCTCACGTAGGTTGCGTCAGCACTGCTGAAAGCCAACAACTTGCGGCATCCGCTAAACGTTATGGCTTTGATGCCGTCTCTGCCGTTACGCCGTTCTACTATCCTTTCAGCTTTGAAGAACACTGCGATCACTATCGGGCAATCATTGATTCAGCGGATGGTTTGCCGATGGTGGTGTACAACATTCCGGCGTTAAGCGGCGTTAAACTGACCCTGGATCAGATCAACACTCTGGTTACGTTGCCGGGTGTCGGGGCGCTGAAACAGACCTCTGGCGATCTCTATCAGATGGAGCAGATCCGTCGTGAACATCCTGATCTGGTGCTCTACAACGGTTACGACGAAATCTTTGCTTCCGGCCTGCTGGCGGGCGCTGATGGTGGTATCGGTAGTACCTACAACATCATGGGCTGGCGTTATCAGGGCATCGTTAAGGCGTTGAAAGAGGGCGATATTCAAACCGCGCAGAAACTGCAAACCGAGTGCAACAAAGTCATTGATTTGCTGATTAAAACAGGCGTATTCCGTGGCCTGAAAACAGTTCTTCACTATATGGATGTGGTGTCCGTTCCGCTGTGCCGCAAACCGTTTGGTCCGGTGGATGAAAAATATCTGCCAGAACTGAAGGCGCTGGCTCAGCAGTTGATGCAAGAGCGCGGGTGAGTTTTTCCCCTCACTCGCCCCTACCGGGTGAGGGGAAATAAACGCATCTGTACCCTACAACTTTCATACCAAAGCGTGTGGGCAACGCCCATCGCGGGAGACTCACAATGAGTACTACAACCCAGAATATCCCGTGGTATCGCCATCTCAACCGCGCACAATGGCGAGCATTTTCCGCTGCCTGGTTGGGATATCTACTTGATGGTTTTGATTTCGTTTTAATTGCCCTGGTACTCACCGAAGTACAAGGTGAATTTGGGCTGACGACGGTGCAGGCGGCAAGTCTGATCTCCGCAGCCTTTATCTCACGCTGGTTCGGCGGCTTGATGCTTGGGGCTATGGGGGATCGTTACGGGCGTCGTCTGGCAATGGTCACCAGTATCGTTCTCTTCTCGGTCGGGACGCTGGCTTGTGGCTTTGCGCCAGGCTATATCACTATGTTTATCGCTCGTCTGGTGATCGGCATGGGGATGGCAGGAGAATACGGTTCCAGCGCCACCTATGTCATTGAAAGCTGGCCAAAACACCTACGTAACAAAGCCAGTGGTTTTCTGATTTCCGGCTTCTCTGTGGGTGCTGTCGTTGCCGCTCAGGTTTACAGCCTGGTGGTTCCGATCTGGGGCTGGCGTGCGCTGTTCTTTATCGGCATCTTACCGATCATCTTTGCTCTCTGGCTGCGTAAAAATATCCCGGAAGCGGAAGACTGGAAAGAGAAACACGGGGGTAAAGCACCGGTACGCACAATGGTGGATATTCTTTACCGTGGTGAACATCGCATCGCCAATATCGTGATGACGCTGGCGGCAGCTACTGCGCTGTGGTTCTGCTTTGCCGGCAACCTGCAAAATGCCGCAATCGTCGCTGTTCTTGGGCTGTTATGCGCCGCAATTTTTATCAGCTTTATGGTACAGAGTACGGGCAAACGCTGGCCAACCGGTGTGATGCTGATGGTGGTTGTGTTGTTTGCTTTCCTCTACTCATGGCCGATTCAGGCGCTGCTGCCGACGTATCTGAAAACTGAGCTGGCTTATAACCCACATACGGTCGCCAATGTGTTGTTCTTTAGTGGTTTTGGTGCGGCGGTGGGTTGCTGCGTCGGTGGCTTCCTCGGTGACTGGCTGGGAACGCGCAAAGCCTACGTTTGTAGCCTGTTAGCTTCACAATTGCTGATTATTCCGGTGTTTGCGATTGGCGGCGCAAACGTCTGGGTACTCGGTCTGTTACTGTTCTTCCAGCAAATGCTTGGTCAGGGCATCTCCGGGATCTTACCGAAACTGATCGGCGGTTATTTCGATACCGACCAGCGTGCAGCGGGGCTGGGCTTTACCTACAACGTCGGCGCACTTGGCGGCGCACTGGCTCCAATCCTCGGCGCGTTGATCGCTCAACGTCTGGATCTGGGCACTGCGCTGGGATCGCTCTCGTTCAGTCTGACGTTCGTGGTGATCTTGCTGATTGGTCTGGATATGCCATCCCGCGTTCAGCGTTGGCTGCGCCCGGAAGCGTTGCGGACTCATGACGCTATCGACGGCAAACCATTTAGCGGTGCCGTACCGTTTGGCAGCGCCAAAAACGATTTAGTCAAAACCAAAAGTTAATTCTGTAGCCCGGCCTCTGTACCGGGTCTTTCGCTAAGGGAAGATGTATGTCGTTACTTGCACAACTGGATCAAAAAATCGCCGCTAACGGTGGACTGATTGTCTCCTGCCAGCCGGTTCCGGACAGCCCGCTCGATAAACCCGAAATCGTTGCTGCCATGGCATTAGCGGCAGAGCAGGCAGGTGCGGTTGCTATTCGCATAGAAGGTGTGGCAAACCTGAAAGCCACGCGTGCGGTGGTGAGCGTGCCGATTATCGGGATTGTGAAACGCGATCTGGAGGATTCTCCGGTACGTATCACAGCTTATATTGAAGATGTTGATGCACTGGCGCAGGCGGGCGCGGACATTATCGCGATTGACGGCACCGACCGACCGCGTCCGGTGCCTGTTGAAACGCTGCTGGCACGTATTCACCATCACGGTTTACTGGCGATGACCGACTGCTCAACGCCGGAAGACGGCCTGGCATGTCAAAAGCTGGGAGCCGAAATTATTGGCACTACGCTTTCTGGCTATACCACGCCTGTAACGCCAGAAGAGCCGGATCTGGCGCTGGTGAAAACGTTGAGCGACGCCGGATGTCGGGTAATTGCCGAAGGACGTTACAACTCGCCAGCGCAGGCGGCGGATGCGATGCGCCACGGCGCATGGGCGGTAACGGTGGGTTCTGCCATTACGCGTCTTGAACACATTTGTCAGTGGTACAACACAGCGATGAAAAAGGCGGTGCTATGACCACACTGGCGATTGATATCGGCGGTACTAAACTTGCCGCCGCGCTGATTGGCGCTGATGGGCAGATCCGCGATCGCCGAGAACTTCCTACGCCTGCCAGCCAGACACCAGAAGCCTTGCGTGAAGCCTTGGCCGCGTTAGTCTCCCCGTTGCAAGCTCATGCGCAGCAGGTTGCCATCGCTTCAACCGGGATCATCCGCGATGGCAGCTTGCTGGCGCTGAATCCGCATAATCTCGGTGGATTGCTACATTTTCCGTTAGTCAAAACTTTGGAACAACTTACCGATTTGCCGACCATTGCCATTAACGATGCGCAGGCCGCAGCGTGGGCGGAGTATCAGGCGCTGGAAGGCGATATAACCGATATGGTGTTTATCACCGTTTCCACTGGTGTTGGCGGCGGTGTAGTGAGCGGCGGCAAACTGCTTACCGGCCCAGGTGGTCTGGCGGGGCACATCGGACATACGCTTGCCGATCCGCAGGGGCCTGTCTGTGGCTGTGGACGCACAGGTTGCGTGGAAGCGATTGCTTCTGGTCGCGGCATTGCAGCGGCAGCGCAGGGTGAGCTGGCTGGCGCGGATGCGAAAACCATTTTCACGCGCGCCGGACAGGGTGACGAGCAGGCGCAGCAACTGATTCATCGCTCCGCACATGCGCTGGCAAGACTGATTGCCGATGTTAAAGCCACGACTGATTGCCAGTGTGTGGTGCTCGGCGGCAGTGTTGGGCTGGCGGAAGGGTATCTGGCGCTGGTGGAAACGAATCTGGCTAAGGAGCCAGCGGCATTTCATGTTGAGTTACTGGCGGCGCACTACCGCCATGATGCAGGTTTACTTGGGGCTGCGTTGTTGGCTCAGGGAGAAAAATTATGATGATGGGTGAAGTACAGTCGTTACCATCTGCCGGTTTACATCCAGCACTACTGGACGCGTTAACGCTGGCATTAGCTGCCAGGCCGCAGGAAAAAGCGCCGGGTCGTTACGAATTGCAGGGCGACAATATCTTTATGAATGTCATGACGTTTAACACTCAATCGCCCGTTGAGAAAAAAGCCGAATTGCACCAGCAGTACATTGACATCCAGCTGTTATTAAACGGCGAGGAGCGGATTCTGTTTGGTATGGCAGGTACTGCGCGCCAGTGTGAAGAGTTCCACCATGAAGATGATTACCAGCTTTGCAGCGCCATTGAAAACGAGCAAACCATCATCCTGAAACCGGGAATGTTTGCCGTGTTTATGCCAGGAGAACCGCATAAACCGGGATGCGTTGTCGGCGAACCTGGTGAGATTAAAAAGGTGGTAGTGAAGGTTAAGGTCGAGTTAATGGCTTAAAATTTAGTTGGATAGCTCGTTTTATAAATTCGCCAGACACTGTCTGGCGAATTCATTGTTACCTCGCTTAAACTTCCAGCCAGTTCATAATGCCGTCTGCCGCCTTACGACCTTCGGCGATGGCGGTCACCACCAGATCCGAACCACGCACGATGTCACCACCGGCAAAGATTTTCGGATTGCTGGTTTGGAAAGCGTTTTCGTTACCTTCCGGAGCGATAATGCGACCCTGTGAATCCAGCTCAACGCTGTGTTCTGCCAGCCATTCCATGCTGTGCGGGCGGAAACCAAACGCCATGATCACCGCATCTGCCGGAACGATATGTTCGGAACCTGCCACGATCTCCGCGCGGCGACGGCCTTTAGCGTCCGGTTCGCCCATTTCGGTGCGCACCATTTTCACGCCGCTGACTTTACCGTTGCCATTCACTTCAATACCCAGCGGCTGGACGTTGAATTTGAACTCTACGCCTTCTTCCCGCGCGTTTTTCACTTCGCGGCGGGAACCCGGCATGTTCTCTTCATCACGACGATAGGCACAGGTAACGTGCTTAGCACCCTGGCGCACGGAAGTCCGCACGCAGTCCATCGCGGTATCGCCACCGCCAAGTACCACCACGCGTTTGCCTTCCATGCTGACGAACGGTTCGTCGCGGGTTTCGCTAAAGCCCATTAACTGTTTGGTGTTGGCGATGAGGAACGGCAGCGCCGCGTACACGCCATCGGCGTCTTCGTTTTCCAGTCCTCCACGCATTGACTGATAAGTGCCGACACCGAGGAACACGGCATCGTAATCTTTCAGTAGATCGTCCAGTTGCACGTCACGTCCCACTTCGGTATTGAGTTTGAATTCAATACCCATGCCGGTGAAGATTTCACGGCGGCGCGTCATTACCTCTTTTTCCAGCTTGAAAGCCGGAATACCGAAGGTCAGCAGGCCGCCGATTTCCGGGTGACGGTCGAAGACGACAGCTTTGACACCGTTGCGTGTCAGCACATCCGCACACGCCAGACCTGCCGGGCCTGCGCCGATAATCGCCACTTTTTTACCCGTCTGCTTCACGCCGGACATATCCGGACGCCAGCCCATTTCGAACGCTTTATCATTGATATAACGCTCAATATTGCCGATGGTCACTGCGCCAAACTCATCGTTCAGGGTACAGGAACCTTCGCACAGACGATCCTGCGGGCAAACGCGTCCACACACTTCCGGCAGGGTATTGGTTTGATGCGACAGTTCTGCCGCTTCAAAAATACGTCCCTCGTTGGCGAGCTTCAGCCAGTTCGGGATGTAGTTGTGTACCGGGCATTTCCACTCGCAGTATGGGTTGCCGCACGACAGGCAGCGGTCAGCCTGCGCTTTGGCCTGGCCTTCGGAAAACGGCTCGTAAATTTCAACAAACTCAATTTTGCGGATCTTCAGCGGTTTCTTTGGCGGATCAACGCGCTGCAGGTCGATAAATTGATAAACATTCTGACTCATTGTTGCTACCCCTTACTGCGCCTGCACGCGCAACTCTGCTGCGCTACGACTACGGTGCCCCAGCAGTGCTTTTACATCACTGGACTTCGGTTTAACCAGCGCAAATTTAGTGGCGAAGATTGACCAGTTCGCCAGAATCTCTTCGCCACGCTGCGAACCGGTATGCTGCACATGCTCAGTGATAAGACCACGCAGATGCTCTTCATGGATCGCCAGAGAGTCAACGTTTAAGACCTCGACCAGTTCCGGGTTAACGCGTTTGCGGAAATCACCACTTTCGTCGAGAACGTAAGCGAAGCCGCCGGTCATGCCCGCACCGAAGTTAACACCGGTTTTACCCAGAATACAGACGATACCACCCGTCATGTATTCACAGCCGTTGTCGCCAATGCCTTCTACCACGGTAATCGCACCGGAGTTACGCACGCCAAAACGTTCACCCGCGCGGCCAGCGGCATACAGACGACCGCCGGTCGCGCCATACAGGCAAGTGTTGCCGATAATGCTCGCCTCGTGGCTGCGGAAGGCCGAGCCAACCGGAGGACGAATGGCGATTAAGCCGCCCGCCATGCCTTTACCGACATAGTCGTTGGCATCGCCCGTCAGATACAGCTCCACGCCGCCCGCGTTCCACACGCCGAAACTCTGGCCTGCGGTGCCGTTGAAGTACGCTTTAATCGGATCGGCAGCCAGCCCCTGATCGCCGTGCGTCTGGGCGATATAACCTGAAAGCGATGCGCCCACGGAACGGTCGGTGTTACGAATATCGAACCAGAAGGTTTTACTCTGACGCTCATCGACAAACGGTTTCGCCTGTTGCAGCAACTGCGCGTTCAGCAGACCGTTATCGAACGGCGGGTTGTTTTCGGTGCAGTAGAGCGCCTTACCAGGATGCGGCTCGGCAGTCTCCAGCAGCTTCGATAGCGCCAGTTTTTGCTGTTTAGCGGTGAAACCGTCCAGCTCTTTTAGCAGGTCGGTGCGACCAATCAGATCCACCAGACGCGTCACGCCCAGCTGTGCCATCAGCTCGCGGGTTTCACGGGCGATAAATTCAAAGTAATTCGTCACCTTGAACGGCAGGCCGTGGTAGTGATTTTTACGCAGTTTTTCGTCCTGAGTTGCCACGCCGGTGGCGCAGTTGTTCAGGTGGCAAATACGCAGATATTTACAGCCGAGCGCCACCATTGGGCCAGTGCCGAAGCCGAAGCTTTCTGCGCCAAGAATCGCTGCTTTGATGATATCGACGCCAGTTTTCAGACCGCCATCAACCTGCAAACGGATCTTATGACGCAAGCCGTTGGCAACCAGCGCCTGTTGTGTTTCAACAAGCCCCAGTTCCCACGGGCAGCCTGCGTATTTCACTGACGACAGCGGACTTGCGCCGGTGCCACCGTCATAGCCAGCGATGGTGATTAAATCGGCATAAGCTTTCGCCACACCGGTGGCGATGGTGCCAACGCCCGGTTCGGAAACCAGCTTCACGGAGATCATCGCTTTCGGGTTAACCTGCTTGAGGTCGAAAATAAGCTGCGCTAAGTCCTCGATAGAGTAGATATCGTGGTGCGGTGGCGGGGAGATCAACGTTACGCCGGGTACGGAATAGCGCAGTTTGGCGATGTAAGGAGTGACTTTATCGCCCGGCAACTGACCGCCTTCGCCCGGCTTCGCGCCCTGAGCGACTTTAATCTGAATCACGTCGGCATTGACCAGATACGCCGGAGTGACGCCGAAGCGACCGGAAGCGACCTGTTTAATGCGCGAGACTTTGTTGGTGCCGTAGCGCGCCGGATCTTCCCCCCCTTCACCGGAGTTGGAGTTGCCGCCGATGCTGTTCATCGCTTCCGCTAGTGCCTCGTGGGCTTCCGGGCTTAACGCGCCGATAGACATCGCAGCGGTATCGAAGCGTTTAAACAGTTCGCTTGCCGGCTCAACATCAGCAATGTTGACCGCGTTTTCACCCGGCGTAATTGCCAGCAGATCGCGCAGCGTTGTTGCCGGGCGCTCGTTAACCAGCTTCGCGTATTCCTGATAGTCGCTGTACTCGCCGCTCTGTACCGCCTGCTGCAGCGTGCGCACGACGTCTGGGTTGTAGGCGTGGTATTCGCCGCCATGCACATATTTCAGCAGGCCGCCCTGGCTGATGGGCTTACGCGCCAGCCAGGCTCGTTTTGACAGATTCAGCAGATCCTGCTGGAAGTCTTCGAAGCCTGCCCCGCCAATGCGGCTGACCGCGCCCTGGAAGCACAGGCTCACAACATCATCGTGCAGACCGACCGCCTCAAACAGTTTCGAGCAGCGGTAAGAGGCGATGGTGGAGATGCCCATCTTGGACATGATTTTGTACAAGCCTTTGTTGATGCCGTTACGGTAGTTGAGCATCACAGTACGATAATTTTTGGCAATCGCGTGGGTGTCAACCAGGCGACCCAGTGTTTCATAGGCAAGGTACGGATAAATAGCCGTCGCGCCGAAGCCCAGCAACACGGCGAAGTGGTGTGGATCGCGGGCGCTGGCGGTTTCGACGATGATGTTGGCGTCGCAACGCAGGCTTTGATCGACCAGACGGGTCTGGATCGCGCCAACCGCCATCGGGGCTGGAACCGGCAGGCGATCTTTAGCGATATTCCGGTCGGAAAGCACCAGCAGCACGGTGCCGCTACGCACCATTTTTTCGGCTTTATCGCACAGCTCTTTGACCGTCGCTTCGAGCGTGTTTTTGGTTGCGTCAAAGGTGATATCCAGGGTATCTGCGCGGTAGTGCTCTTCTTTCATCGTCGTGAGCTGTTTGAAATCAGAGTAGAGCAGAATCGGCGATTTAAAGCTTAAACGGTGTGCCTGGCCTTCGGCTTCACAGAAGACGTTCATTTCGCGCCCGATGCTGGTAGCGAGCGACATAACATGCGCTTCACGCAGCGGGTCGATTGGCGGATTAGTGACCTGGGCAAACTGCTGGCGGAAGTAGTCGTAAATAATGCGCGGCTGGCTGGAGAGCACGGCGAATGGGGTGTCGTCGCCCATCGAACCGACAGCTTCCTGACCGTTTTCGCCCAGCACACGGATCACAGAGTCCAGCTCTTCCGCGCTGTAGTTAAACTGTTTCTGGTAGCTGGCAAGCGTGTCGTCGTCCAGTTCACGGCTACCCACTTCTTCATCGGGCAAGTCTTCAAACGGCACCAGGCGGCGAACGTTTTTCTCCATCCACTCTTTATATGGATGGCGGCTTTTCAGGTCATCATCGGTTTCTGCCGAGTGCAGAATACGCCCACTGCGGGTGTCGATCACCATCAGTTCGCCCGGCCCCACGCGGCCTTTTTCAACCACTTCGTCAGGCTGATAATCCCAGATGCCGACTTCAGAGGCGCAGGTGATGAGCTTATCTTTGGTGATGACGTAGCGCGCCGGACGCAGACCGTTACGGTCGAGGTTACAGGCAGCGAAGCGACCGTCTGACATCACGATGCCCGCCGGGCCATCCCACGGCTCCATATGCATGGAGTTAAAATCGAAGAACGCGCGCAGTTCCGGATCCATATCTGGGTTGTTCTGCCAGGCTGGTGGAACTAACAGACGCATGGCGCGGATGATATCCATCCCGCCTGCCAGCAGCAGTTCCAGCATGTTATCCATCGAACTGGAGTCAGAGCCGGTTTCGTTGACGAACGGCGCGGCGTCGTGCAAATCCGGGATCAGCGGCGTCTGGAATTTATAAGTACGGGCGCGCGCCCACTGACGGTTACCGGTGATAGTGTTGATTTCGCCGTTGTGCGCCAGATAGCGGAACGGCTGCGCCAGCGGCCAGCGCGGCACGGTGTTGGTGGAGAAGCGTTGATGGAACAGACAGATAGCTGATTCCAGACGCAGATCAGCAAGATCCAGGTAAAAGCGCGGCAAATCCGCCGGCATACACAGACCTTTATAGATGTTGACCAGATTCGACAGGCTACAGACGTAGAAGTCTTTATCGGCTTCGAGACGTTTTTCGATGCGGCGACGGGCGATAAACAGACGGCGCTCCATATCGCGCGGACGCCAGCCTGCCGGGGCGTTCACAAAAATTTGCTCAATGCGCGGCAGCGAGGAGAGGGCGATTTCACCCAGTACACCTTCGTTGGTAGGGACATCACGCCAGCCGACAATCGACAAGGTTTCGCGTTGTAGCTCTTCTTCAACGACGCGGCGTGCGGCGGCGGCGAGTTCAGGATCTTTATTCAGGAAGATCATCCCGACGGCGTAGTTTTTCGCTAAACGCCAGCCGCGTTCCTGCGCAACGATGCGAAAAAAGCGATCCGGTTTTTGTAACAGCAGGCCGCAACCGTCACCAGTTTTACCATCAGCGAGAATCGCGCCACGGTGCTGCATACGAGCCAGTGCGTGTATTGCAGTACGCACTACCTTGTGGCTAGGTTCGCCTTCTATGTGGGCGATCAGGCCGAAACCACAGTTATCCCTCTCAAGGGATTTATCGTACAACATATCGTGAACCTCCCCCAGGCTCTGCGGGAACCCCACTACCGAACCGCTGCGCACGGGCACAGAAAGAGCATGGCGACGGGGTTTGCGTTTCATACGCTTACCTCGCATTCGCCCCCTTTTTTGTCCTTTTCGCATCAGTTAATACGGTGAAGAGGGGAACTCAATTACTGCATAAATATGATGAGCAGGCTGCTCATCCAGAAAGCTTCCAGCGGATTTCCAACTTATCGGGAAAGCTGATACAGGTCAAATGGCAAGCTTATTGGTCTGGAAATGTGCTTTAGCGCAAAAATCTTTATTAAGATATTGAAATTAAACTAAATTTGTTATTCTTAATTAATGGAAAGAGAAAAAGGAAAACGTTGAGTGCCTGACTACTTTAGCGGCGAGTTAACCCTTATCCTGCCTTGAATTGACGTTTGAAGCAGTGTTTTATACTGCCTTAAGAGGAAAAGGCATTTCATGCTACTGTTTTTGTTTAAAATCCATTAGCGGATAAAAAAATCCGACGCAAGATAAGCAAAAGTAATTTATGTGCTATTGCATTAAATTTCAGTAATTGTGATTTATTATGCAGTTGGTATAAGCAGGTCGGGACGATTGATCCAGGTCATCGCCGAATTGAGCTAAAAATGGCAGGCTTTGGCCTCTTTTCAAGGCGCGGTCTATCAGATTATGCAGTTACAGAAATTAGTCAATATGTTTGGTGGGGATCTTACCCGTCGTTACGGGCAAAAGGTGCATAAACTGACGCTGCATGGCGGTTTTAGCTGCCCGAATCGTGACGGAACCATCGGACGCGGCGGATGCACATTCTGTAATGTTGCTTCGTTTGCCGACGAAGCGCAGCAACACCGCTCCATTGCTGAACAGCTGGCGCATCAGGCGAATCTGGTTAACCGTGCGAAACGCTATCTGGCCTACTTTCAGGCTTATACCAGCACCTTTGCGGAAGTTCAGGTGCTGCGTTCCATGTATCAACAGGCGGTGAGCCAGGCCAATATTGTCGGTTTGTGTGTTGGTACGCGCCCGGACTGCGTGCCGGATGCGGTGTTGGATCTGCTTTGTGAATATAAAGACCAGGGCTACGAAGTGTGGCTGGAGCTGGGGTTGCAAACCGCGCACGACAAAACACTGCATCGCATCAATCGCGGACATGATTTTGCCTGCTATCAGCGCACGACCCAGCTGGCGCGTCAGCGTGGGCTTAAGGTGTGTTCTCACTTAATTGTCGGCCTGCCTGGCGAAGGGCAAGCGGAATGTTTGCAAACACTGGAGAGAGTGGTTGAAACCGGCGTGGACGGCATAAAGCTGCATCCCCTGCATATCGTAAAAGGCAGCATTATGGCGAAAGCCTGGGAAGCGGGGCGTTTGAACGGTATTGAACTGGAGGATTACACGCTCACTGCCGGAGAAATGATTCGCCATACGCCACCGGAAGTGATCTACCACCGCATTTCCGCCAGCGCCCGTCGCCCGACGCTGCTTGCTCCGCTGTGGTGCGAAAATCGATGGACGGGAATGGTCGAGCTGGATCGCTATCTGAATGAACATGGCGTACAGGGATCGGCGCTGGGACGTCCGTGGCTACCTCCAACGGAGTAGGTCATTGAGGGGGATTCCGCATTTCTCACACAATTTATAACGTAACTGTCAGAATTGGGTATTATTGGGGCAGGTTGTCGTGAAGGAATTCCCTAATGAAGCAAATTCGTCTGCTGGCGCAGTATTATGTTGACCTGATGATGAAGTTAGGTCTGGTGCGCTTCTCAATGTTGTTGGCGCTGGCCCTCGTCGTTCTTGCCATTGTGGTACAAATGGCGGTAACCATGGTGCTGCATGGTCAGGTCGAAAGTATTGATGTTATTCGTTCTATCTTCTTTGGTCTGCTGATTACGCCGTGGGCGGTCTACTTTCTTTCGGTGGTCGTTGAGCAACTGGAGGAGTCACGACAACGTCTGTCACGGCTGGTGCAAAAACTGGAGGAGATGCGCGAGCGCGATCTGAGCCTCAACGTTCAGTTAAAAGACAATATTACCCAGCTTAATCAGGAAATCGCCGTTCGTGAAAAAGCTGAAGCTGAATTGCAGGAAACCTTCGGTCAGCTGAAAATTGAAATCAAAGAGCGTGAAGAGACACAAATTCAGCTCGAACAGCAATCCTCTTTTTTACGTTCCTTCCTTGACGCCTCTCCAGATCTGGTTTTTTACCGTAACGAAGATAAAGAGTTTTCCGGCTGTAACCGTGCAATGGAATTGCTAACCGGGAAGAGCGAAAAACAACTGGTTCACCTGAAACCTGCTGATGTTTACTCGCCGGAAGCCGCCGCGAAAGTTATTGAAACCGATGAGAAAGTGTTTCGTCATAATGTGTCACTGACTTATGAACAGTGGCTGGATTATCCGGACGGACGCAAAGCCTGCTTTGAAATCCGTAAAGTGCCGTACTACGACCGCGTGGGTAAACGGCATGGTTTGATGGGCTTTGGTCGCGACATTACCGAGCGTAAGCGGTATCAGGATGCGCTCGAACGCGCCAGCCGCGACAAAACGACGTTTATTTCCACCATCAGTCACGAATTGCGTACACCTCTGAACGGTATCGTTGGTTTAAGCCGCATTCTGCTGGATACCGAACTTACTGCCGAGCAGGAAAAATATCTCAAAACCATCCATGTTTCCGCCGTCACTTTGGGGAATATTTTTAACGATATTATCGACATGGATAAGATGGAGCGCCGCAAGGTTCAGCTTGATAATCAGCCGGTTGATTTCACCAGCTTCCTTGCCGATCTGGAAAATCTTTCCGCATTGCAGGCGCAACAAAAAGGGCTGCGCTTTAATCTGGAACCGACGCTACCATTACCGCATCAGGTCATTACCGACGGTACGCGTTTACGGCAGATCCTGTGGAATCTCATCAGTAACGCCGTCAAATTTACCCAGCAAGGTCAGGTTACCGTGCGCGTGCGCTACGATGAAGGCGACATGCTGCATTTTGAAGTGGAAGATTCAGGCATCGGCATTCCGCAGGATGAGCTGGATAAAATTTTTGCCATGTATTACCAGGTGAAAGACAGTCACGGCGGTAAACCTGCCACCGGCACCGGCATTGGTCTGGCCGTTTCTCGTCGGCTGGCGAAAAATATGGGCGGCGATATTACTGTTACCAGCGAACAGGGCAAAGGTTCAACCTTTAGGTTGACGATCCACGCACCGTCGGTGGCAGAAGAGGTCGATGATGCGTTTGATGAAGACGATATGCCTTTACCGGCACTAAATGTGCTGCTGGTGGAAGACATTGAACTGAACGTTATTGTCGCGCGTTCTGTACTGGAAAAATTAGGTAACAGCGTTGATGTAGCAATGACCGGCAAGGCGGCGCTGGAGATGTTTAAGCCGGGCGAATACGACCTGGTATTGCTGGATATTCAGTTGCCAGATATGACCGGGTTGGATATCTCTCGTGAACTGACGAAGCGTTATCCGCGCGAAGATTTACCGCCGCTGGTGGCTTTAACTGCCAATGTGCTGAAAGATAAACAAGAGTACCTCAATGCTGGAATGGATGATGTGCTGAGTAAGCCGCTTTCCGTACCGGCGCTAACCGCGATGATCAAGAAATTCTGGGATACCCCGGATGATGAGGAGAGCACGGTGACGACAGAAGAGAACAGCAAATCAGAAGCATTACTCGATATTCCCATGCTGGAACAGTATCTCGAACTTGTAGGACCGAAGCTGATTACCGACGGGTTAGCGGTGTTTGAGAAGATGATGCCGGGCTATGTCAGCGTGCTGGAGTCGAATCTGACGGCGCAGGATAAAAAAGGCATTGTCGAGGAAGGGCATAAAATTAAAGGCGCGGCGGGTTCAGTGGGGTTACGCCATCTGCAACAGCTGGGTCAGCAAATTCAGTCTCCCGACCTTCCTGCGTGGGAAGATAACGTAGGTGAATGGATTGAAGAGATGAAAGAAGAGTGGCGTCACGACGTAGATGTGCTGAAAGCGTGGGTGGCAAAAGCCACTAAAAAATGACCCCGGCTAGACCGGGGTGCGCGAATACTGCGCCAACACCAGGGAAATCTTGGCTGCGCCGTAAATTATTATGATGAGTTACAAGGGCACAGCACTGTTTTTCAGGCCGCACGCAGTTAAGATAGCAAATCTTAAATGATTTGTTACATGAATCAGTTAAATGTGTGATGCGTAGCATTTTTATTAAAAAGATTAATGTGTTTCAGTTAGTTGCGAAAGGATGATCACAATGAAGAAAATTGGCGTAGTTCTGAGCGGGTGCGGTGTTTATGACGGTTCCGAAATTCATGAAGCTGTGTTGACGTTACTGGCGATATCGCGTAGCGGCGCGCAGGCGGTCTGCTTTGCACCGGATAAGCAGCAGGTTGACGTTATCAACCATTTAACCGGCGAGGTGATGACGGAATCGCGCAATGTGCTGATTGAAGCCGCGCGTATTGCGCGTGGTGAGATCCGTCCTCTGGCTCAGGCCGATGCTGCCGAACTGGATGCGTTGATTGTGCCTGGTGGCTTTGGTGCGGCGAAGAATTTAAGCAATTTTGCCAGCCTTGGCAGTGAATGCACTGTTGAGCGTGAATTAAAGGCGCTGGCGCAAGCGATGCATCAGGCCGGTAAACCGCTTGGTTTTATGTGTATTGCCCCGGCGATGCTGCCGAAAATTTTCGATTTCCCACTGCGTTTGACCATCGGTACTGATATCGATACCGCAGAAGTGCTGGAAGAGATGGGCGCAGAGCATGTACCGTGTCCGGTCGATGATATCGTGGTTGATGAAGACAATAAGATTGTCACTACACCGGCTTATATGTTGGCACAGAACATTGCGGAAGCGGCGAACGGCATTGATAAGCTGGTTTCCCGCGTGCTGGTTCTGGCTGAATGAGTAAAAGCCGCTTAACGGCGTTCGGTTTCGTTCGTCGTTTTCTTCTGCGGTTAGTGGTTGTCCTCGCCGTTTTATGGGGCGGGGGCATCGCGTTGTTTAGCATAGCGCCTGTCCCGTTCTCAGCGGTGATGGTCGAGCGACAGGTCAGTGCCTGGCTGCATGGCAATTTTCGTTACGTGGCGCATTCTGACTGGGTCAGTATGGATCAAATCTCGCCGTGGATGGGGTTGGCAGTGATTGCCGCAGAAGATCAGAAATTCCCTGAGCACTGGGGCTTTGATGTCGCTTCCATTGAGAAAGCCCTGGCGCACAACGAGCGCAATGAAAATCGTATTCGCGGCGCATCAACGATTTCTCAGCAGACAGCCAAAAATCTCTTTTTATGGGATGGGCGTAGCTGGATACGTAAAGGGCTGGAAGCAGGTCTGACATTGGGGATAGAAACGGTCTGGAGCAAAAAGCGTATCCTGACGGTTTACCTGAATATCGCCGAATTTGGCGATGGTGTGTTTGGTGTTGAAGCCGCAGCGCAACGCTATTTCCACAAACCCGCGAGCAAACTCACTCAGTCGGAGGCTGCCTCACTGGCAGCGGTACTTCCGAACCCACTACGCTTTAAAGTTTCCGCACCCTCAGGCTACGTGCGTAGCCGTCAGGCGTGGATTTTACGGCAGATGCATCAGTTGGGCGGTGAATCTTTTATGCGACAACACCAGCTGGATTAAGCTTCGCGCGAGGTGAGGGTGAGTTTCTTGTTCTCACTGAGTTGTGCGCCTTTCTTCAGGGCGACCGATAACGCGGGTTGAGCGATAAAACGTTGCCACAAACGCTCTTGCTTACGTAGACAACACCACTTCGACCAGGTCGCCAGCGGAATCCACGTGCTTTCACCAATGTTGTCACAGACGACGGGAATGATTTCTGACTCGCTGATGCGGTGGCAAAGAATATTCTGCGGCTTCAGCGACATCGTCACGATGCGGTTATCCTGCAAATAACGCTTCAGCTGCTTCAGTAACTGACGCAACTGAGCAACATCTTCTTCATAACGGCATTGTCCAGCAAATTCGGTCAATGTAATAGACGGCTTGCCATCAAAATCGGCAATGACATCGTAGACATAACCGGTTCCACAATCCGTCTCAACCGTACCGTGATAGCGTGGAATACCGCTCCAGTCTTTCAAACGACGACCAAGGTGCGCATAGTACTTTAACTCACGGCGGATCTCTTTATCACCACCGTCGCCACGGTGGTAGACAATCTTGATACAGCGTTGGGCATCTTCCGGATGCGCATAACATTTCCGATGTCTTCCGGTGCCCAGGGGACTTTGTTCAGATAAGCGAATCATGCCATCTCCTGGAAATATTTTCTGACAATCTCCAGTATGAGGACTTAACTTAAACAAAACCTAAACAGGACTTTTTAAGGTTTTCTTAATGTTTTGTTCGTACAGAAAAGAGCACAAAATGTACAAGTCGCGAAAAATGAGGACATTTTCCGCTTGTACTTTTTTCACCCCTACGGGCTGAAGGTGTATATCTGGGGGGAATTAAGCGTCAGGGTTATGAAGATTAATCTTCATCGAAACCAGAGTTAAAGAGGGCGATAACGGCGGCCAGTGCTTCCACTTCCTGTGGACCGGTCGCTTCGACTTCAATCTGCCGTCCTTTGGCTGAGTCCAGCATCAGCAGCGCAATAACGCTGTTCGCTTCAGCCTCGGTGCCTTCGTCATTACGTAACAGCACTTCAGCGTCAAAACCCTGCATTAATTCAAAGAGTTTCATGGCAGGCCGGGCATGCATGCCCAGCTTGTTTGTGATTTCAACAGTTTGCTTGACGGTCATGGTTTACGTTTTTCCAGCGTACGATGGCGTGACTGGACGTTTTTACCGCGCGAGCGGAAGTAGTCTGCCAGTTGCTCTGCAATATACACCGAACGGTGCTTCCCGCCGGTACAACCAATAGCGACCGTCAGGTAGCTACGGTTGTTGGTTTCCAGCATAGGTAACCATAGCTCAAGGTAGCTTCGCGTCTGGTAGATAAAATTGTGTACTTCTGTGTGGCGGTCGAGGAACGCGGCGACAGGTTTATCAAGACCTGTCATTGGACGCAGTTTCGGATCCCAGTGCGGGTTCGGCAGGAAGCGCACATCAAAGACGTAATCTGCATCAATAGGAATGCCGTGTTTGAAGCCGAAGGACTCAAAGACCATCGTCAGTTCACGCTCGCGTTTTCCCAGCAAACGGGTACGCAACATTTCTGCCAACTCGTGAACGGACATTTCTGAGGTATCGACAATCAAATCTGCCCGCGAACGCAGTGGCTCCAGCAGATCGCTTTCTTTGTCGATAGCACTTTCCAGCGACAGGTTCTTGCTGGAGAGCGGATGCAGACGGCGCGTATCGCTGTAACGACGAATCAGGGTGTTACGATCAGCATCCAGGAACAGCAGTTGCGGTGAGAAAGCATCAGGCAGGTTACTCATCGCCTGTTCGAATATTTCTGGTGACTCCGGCATATTACGAACATCAATGCTGACGGCGGCAGAAATCTCGCGATCGGCGAGCGTGCGAGCCAGATCGGGTAACAGCACTACGGGAAGGTTATCCACGCAGTAAAAACCCATATCTTCCAGCGCACGCAGGGCGACAGATTTACCTGAGCCTGAACGTCCGCTGACGATCATCAGTACCATGTACTGTTTCTCCTCACAACGTCTAAAAGAGACATTACAGAATAACTACGCTTCATCCGGAGTACCTTCGGTATCCGTAATGATTTGATACAGCTCTTCATCACTCTGGGCTGCACGTAAACGGCGGCAGATGGTTTTGTCCGCCAGACGTTTCGCCACCAGCGAAAGAGTATGCAGGTGCGTTTTAGTTTGGTCAGCCGGCACCAGCAGGGCAAAAAGTAAATCCACCGGTTGGTTGTCGATGGCATCGAAAGCTATAGGCGTTTCGAGCTGAACGAAAACACCAACGGCACGCAGAGTATCTTCTTCCAGTTTGCCATGCGGAATGGCAATGCCATTACCGATACCGGTACTGCCCATTTTTTCCCGCGTCAGAATAGCTTCAAAAACCACCTGAGGCGGCAGGCTGAGTTGTTTCGCAGCCAGTTCGCTGATAATTTCCAGTGCACGTTTTTTGCTCTGACAGTGGACGCGGCTTCGCGTACATTCCCTGTTAAGAACACTGCTAAGCTGTAGAGTTGTATCATTATTTGTCATAATTTCACCTAAGAACCTGACCACTCAAATCGTGGGACAGGTTCGGAGCATTAACTGTACAAATGGCCCGTTGTGTCGCACAACAGGCCGCCATGCACTTGCTAATTGCCCGGACAATTAGTGTTGTTTCAATTTATCTTTATGCTTGGTCAACTGGCGTGCCAGCTTATCAATTAAGCCATCAATGGCAGCATACATGTCCTGACCTTCCGCGCTGGCATGAATTTCGCCACCGTTTACATGCAGTGTTGCATCTGAGGTATGGGTGACTTTCTCCACTTTCAGAACAACATAGACCTGGTTGATTCGGTCAAAATATTGCTCAAGTTTGGCAAATTTTGATGTGACAAATTCGCGCAGGGCCTCGGTGATCTCGACGTTATTTCCGGTAATGTTGAGCTGCATAGTGTCTTCCTTATCGGTTGGGTCAAACGAGCTGTTTACGCTGGTTTGACGGCGGAATGGATAAAGACTCTCGGTATTTCGCAACAGTGCGGCGTGCCACCATGATACCTTGTTCCGACAGCAAAGAGGTTAACTTGCTGTCGCTCAACGGTTTCGCTGGGTTTTCCGCCGCGATTAATTTCTTCACCAGCGCACGAATCGCCGTGGACGAGGCTTCGCCGCCGCCCTCGGTATTGACGTGACTGGAGAAAAAATACTTCAGTTCAAAAATGCCTCGTGGACTATGCAGGTACTTTTGCGTGGTCACGCGAGATATCGTCGATTCATGCATTTCGACGGCCTGGGCGATGTCGGCCAGTACCATCGGTTTCATATATTCTTCGCCTTGCTCAAAGAAGGCTTGCTGCTGTTCAACAATACAGCGACTCACGCGCAGTAGCGTATCGTTACGGCTTTCCAGACTCTTAATCAACCATTTGGCATCCTGCAGATTGCTGCGGATAAACTGGCTGTCGCCATCGTTACGTGTGTTATTGCACATCGAGGCGTAGTGCTGGTTGATTTGCAGACGCGGAATGCTGTCGCTGTTGAGTTCCACCGTCCAGTGGCCGTTATGCTTACGCACCAACACATCTGGAATGACATATTCCGGCTCACCGGTCTGGATCGACTGGCCGGGGCGTGGATCGAGCGACTGGATCAGATTGACGGCTTCTTTCAGCACATCTTCTTTCAGACGCGTGACGCGCATTAAAGTGCGGAAGTCGTGATTGGCTAACAGATCGAGATGATCGCTAATGATCAGCCTGGCCTCTTCCAGCCACGGCGTGGTCTTATCGAATTGGGAGAGTTGGATCAGCAGGCAGTCACGCAGATCTTTCGCCGCCACACCGACCGGGTCAAACCGTTGGATCCGCTTAAGGACGGCTTCAACTTCGTCGATGTCGATCTCTTCATCGCCCATACTTTCGAGAATATCTTCCAGCGGGACAGTCAGATAACCGGTGTCATCAACGGCATCGACGATAGAGGTAGCAATAGCGCGGTCAGTGTCGGAAAACGGTGTCAGCTCGACCTGCCACATCAGGTAATCCTGCAAGGTCTGCGTCGTTTCGCCTTGATAGACCGGCAGTTCGTCGTCAATGTAGTCACCGCTGGTGCCGGACGGCGTACCGGCTGTATAGATGGTGTCCCAACTGGCGTCGAGCGGCAGCTCTTCCGGCATCTCTTTTTGTTCGAGCGCGTCAGCGGTGTCCAGCGTTTCGCTGTCTGGCGTTTCGTGAGTGTCGATTTCATCATGAGTGTCGATTTGCTCAAGCAGTGGATTACTCTCCAGCGCCTGCTGCAGCTCCTGTTGAAGTTCCAGCGTGGACAGCTGCAACAGACGAATTGCCTGTTGTAGCTGAGGCGTCATCGCCAGTTGCTGACTAAGCCTGAGTTGCAAACCTTGCTTCATGTTCAGAATCGTACTCTCCTGCTAAAACGTCGCGAGCTTCTACCCTATCAGAGTCTGAAGTCTTCCCCAAGGTATACACGCTTAACATGTTCGTCTTGTAAGATTTCTGTAGGCGTGCCGTGGGCGATCAAATGCCCCTGACTAACGATATAAGCGCGTTCACAAACTGCCAGTGTTTCACGCACGTTATGGTCGGTGATCAGCACACCCAGGCCGCTGTCGCGCAGGTGCTCAATGATGCGTTTGATGTCGATAACCGAGATCGGGTCAACCCCGGCAAACGGTTCATCAAGCAGAATAAATTTCGGATTCGCAGCCAGTGCGCGGGCAATTTCTACACGGCGACGTTCACCACCGGAGAGCGATTGCCCCATGCTGTCACGCAGGTGCTCAATGTGAAACTCTTCCATCAGCTCGTTCGCACGGTCTTCACGTTGTTCAGCAGACAAATCGTCACGAATTTGCAGTACCGCCATCAGGTTATCGTAAACGCTGAGGCGGCGGAAAATGGAGGCTTCCTGCGGCAGATAGCCGATACCACGGCGCGCGCGCGCGTGTAATGGCAGCAGGCTGATATCGTCATCATCAATAATGATGTTGCCTGCATCGCGCGGCACAATGCCAACAACCATGTAGAAAGTGGTGGTCTTACCGGCACCGTTTGGCCCCAGCAGACCAACAATTTCCCCGGAGTTGACGGTCAGACTGACGTCTTCCACCACGCGGCGACCCTTGTAGGCTTTTGCAAGGTTCTTTGCTGTTAATGTTGCCATAACGAATTAATTACCTTTCTTCTGCGCCGGGGTCTGGCCTTTGTTGTTTTTATCCTGCAACTGCGACGGCACCAGAACGGTGGTTACGCGCTTACCTTTATCGCTGAAGGCCTGCATTTTCTGCTCTTTCACCAGATAAGTGATTTTATCGCCCTTTATATTGCTATCGACCTGCTGCAGATAAGCATTACCGGTCAGAACGACAAAATCTTTCGCCAGTTCGTAATGCATCTGGGAAGCGTGACCTTCGACAGGTTTACCGTTGTCCTGCATCTGATAGAACGTCGCTGGCTTACCGTAGCCATCGATCACTTCTTTGCCCTGCTCGCCGCCCGGACGGGTAACGACCACTTTATCGGCATTAATTTTGATGGTGCCCTGGGTAACGATGACGTTACCCGTGAAGGTGACTACGTTGCCTTGCATATCAAGAGATTGCTGATCCGACTCAATGTGAATCGGCTGGTCAGTGTCTCCGGTAACGGCAAATGCCGGAATACTGGCGGCCAGAAGAGAGCTGGCAAGCACAAGATTAAGGCTGAGTTTGTTTGTTTTGAATTTCATAGGATGTTCTAACCTTTTCAATCAGCTCGGCGTTCTTGCTGCGTAAGTTGCCGCGCATTTTCAGACCGCTGGAGTTAAATGTTGTTCCGTATAACGTGACGAGGTCTTCAGAGGTAACATCCTGCGTCACCAGATTGATCTGCGCGTTATCCGTCGTGATTCTGCGAAGTTGAGAGTCCGGCACGAGTGCGTTGACTTCAACGTGTCCATATAAATAGAGCATCCGATCATTAGTCAGCTTGGCTTTATCCGCTTTTACGGACCATGTCGGGATTTTATCCTTATCAAACGTAGTAAGTACCGGTTGCGTAAACCACGAAACGGCCTGATCGGAATAATATTCAACGTGTTGAGCAATCAATCGATAGCTTAGCGCCCCTTCTGGGTTATAGACGAGCGTGTCCGTATGCTCGCTTTTATAGGTGGGATCATTGTTGTTGACGACCACCTGGGCGGTATCGTCTTTCTCGGTCATGTTAATACCGATCATCACCAGAACCGCCAGTGATAGCACAATGATAACCCAACGTCTGGCTTTACTCATATCGATTGCCCTTTGGCTTCATCCAGTTTGCCCTGCGCCAGGAGTAATAAGTCGCAAACTTCACGCACTGCGCCGCGACCGCCAGCAATGCGAGTCACGTAATCGGCGCGCGGGAGCAACAGCGGATGCGCATCGGCCACGGCTACGCTTAGGCCCACTTTTTCCATTACCGGCCAGTCGATGAGATCATCCCCAACGTAAGCCACGTTTTCCGGGGCGATCGCCAGTTTTTCCAGCAGATCGCTAAAGGCGATAAGTTTATTCGACTGCCCCTGATACAAGTGAGTAATCCCCAATGTGGCACAGCGATCTTCTACCAGTTTAGCCTTTCGCCCGGTAATGATGGCGACTTCAATATCAGAGGTGAGCGCACAACGAATGCCATAACCATCACGAACATTGAACGCTTTAAGTTCTTCGCCGTTGTTGCCCATATAAATCAGGCCATCTGACAGCACGCCATCGACGTCAAGGATCAGCAGACGAATATTTTCTGCTTTTGCCATAACGTCGGCACTGACAGGGCCGTAACAGGTCTCAAGTGACGCACCTGCTTTATTCATTGTTGTTTATCCTTGAATCTTTACACTACGCCAGCACGCAGTAAATCATGCATATGTAACACACCGAGTAAATGGTCGCCATCGGCAACCATTACGGAGGTGATATGGCGGGACTGCATTAAGTTCAGTGCCTCAACGGCCAGAATGCCAGGGCGTACGCGAATTCCCCCCGGCGTCATCACATCGGCAATACTTAATTGACGGACATCCACGCCCATATCGAAGACACGGCGTAAATCACCGTCGGTAAAGATGCCTTCAATCATCATATTGTCATCGCAAATGACGGTCATACCAAGATTTTTGCGGGTAACTTCCAGTAATGCATCGCGCAGGCTGGCGGTTTTTTTGACATGCGGGATCTCATCACCCGTATGCATAATATCGTTTACGCGCAGCAGAAGTTTACGACCCAGTGCGCCGCCGGGATGTGAGAGCGCAAAATCTTCGGCGGTAAAGCCGCGCGCTTTTAACAGAGCAACGGCGAGCGCATCGCCCATAACCAGCGTGGCGGTGGTGCTGCTGGTCGGTGCCAGCCCCAACGGGCAGGCTTCTTTTGCTACTTTAACACACAGATGCACATCTGCGGCACGAGCCATGCTGCTCTCCGGGCGACCGGTAATGCAGATTAACGGCACGTGAAGACGCTTAAGCACCGGAATCAAGGCATTGATTTCGCTGGATTCACCAGAGTTAGAGATAGCTATTACCACATCCTGCGGGGTGACCATGCCTAAATCGCCATGCGCGGCTTCGCCAGGATGGACGAAAAATGACGGAGTACCGGTGCTGGCAAAGGTCGCGGCCATTTTGCGTCCAATGTGTCCCGATTTGCCCATCCCCATAACCACGACTTTACCTTTACACCAAAACATCTTTTCGCAAGCGAGCGCGAAATTCTGATTGATGTATTGATCAAGCTCCGCCAGGCATTCACGTTCAATCGCCAGGACTTCTTTACCTGCTTGCTGAAAGTCAAAACCCGGTTGTAACTCTACGTGCGACATAATGCGTTTCCAGTTATTCAACGAGTATTGGCGATAACCAGTACAACATCGCCAGCCATACGATAAATCCGCCTGTTAATAATACACCTACGCCACGGCCCGGTTGCGGGGAGCGTCGCCAGCACAGCAACGCAAAAATAATGCTTACCAACAACATCACGCTGTAGTCACGGCTGTACGCCAGTGGGTTAATCTCCCCTGGCGTAATCAGCGCCGGCAGACCCAGCACGATGACGATATTAAAAATATTCGCGCCAATGATATTACCGACGGCGATGTCGTTTTCACCTTTGCGAACACCGGCTATCGCGGTTGCCAGTTCCGGCAGACTCGTGCCGATAGCGATTGCCGTCAGACCAATAGTCAATTCGCTGATGGCAAAGTAATTCGCCAGAACGGTGGCGTTATCAATCACCATCCGCGTTGCCACTGGCATGATGATCAGCGCAATGCCAAGCCATAAAAATGCGACGGGTAAACCGCCTTCACGTGGTAGCTCTGCAAGCTGCTCTCTGGTCAGGCTATCGGTTCCCTGACGTTCGGCCTGATGTGCAAGTTTAACAATGAACAGCAGCCATAGCACAGCCAGAAAAAGGAGAAAGATACCATCGCTGCGGCTAAGTTGTCCGTCATAGAGTACGGAACCGGCCACCACGCTGACGAATAACATTAATGGTAACTCGCGGCGCAGAACATCGGAATGGACGGTAAAAGGGCGCACCAGTGCGGTCAGACCGAGGATCAGCAAAATATTGATAATGTTTGAGCCAAGCGCCGTACCGACGGCTAAATCGCGTTGTTCGTGCAGTGACGCGGCAAGCGAAACAATAATCTCAGGAAGCGACGTGCCAATACTGACCACAGTCATGCCAATGATCAGCGGTGGGATGCCAAAAGTGCGGCAAAGAATGGAAGCGGCAAATACCAGACGATCGGCACTGTATACGACCAAAAGTAAACCAACAATTAACAGTGCCGTAGCTAAAAGCATCTAACGTCCTTTCTTCAGGTATACTCGCCGGTCGCTGAAGATTCTCAGAAAGCCGTAACGGATTCTTAATTTTGACTTTATGCGGCTAAAAAGTAAAACAAATGCCAGCTTTAGCTAACCACGGCGGGTAATATTCTGTAAATATGTTGGGTTCAAGGTTAAATTGAGCACCATGCTTAGAAAATCAACGCAAGACGAAGGGTGAATTATGGAGCAGTCTGTGGCGAATTTAGTCGATATGCGCGATGTCAGTTTTACGCGTGGCAATCGCTGCATCTTCGATAATATTTCCCTGACCGTGCCGCGAGGGAAGATCACGGCAATCATGGGGCCATCGGGCATCGGTAAAACGACGCTACTCCGTCTGATTGGCGGGCAAATCGCACCAGATCACGGTGAGATCCTTTTTGATGGCGAGAATATTCCGGCGATGTCTCGTTCGCGCCTGTACACTGTGCGCAAACGGATGAGCATGTTGTTTCAGTCCGGGGCGTTGTTCACAGATATGAACGTATTTGACAACGTTGCCTATCCACTGCGCGAACATACCCAGCTCCCCGCGCCATTGTTGCATAGCACGGTGATGATGAAGCTGGAAGCTGTGGGGCTGCGTGGAGCGGCTAAACTGATGCCTTCTGAGCTTTCCGGCGGGATGGCTCGTCGCGCTGCACTGGCGCGTGCGATTGCCCTGGAGCCGGATCTCATCATGTTTGATGAACCGTTTGTTGGGCAGGATCCGATCACTATGGGCGTACTGGTGAAGCTGATTTCTGAGCTGAACAGCGCGTTGGGCGTGACCTGCGTGGTAGTTTCTCATGATGTGCCGGAAGTCTTAAGTATTGCGGATCACGCCTGGATTCTGGCGGATAAAAAAATTGTCGCTCACGGCAGCGCCCAGGCGTTGCAGGCGAATCCTGATCCGCGCGTACGTCAGTTTCTGGACGGGATAGCTGACGGACCTGTTCCGTTCCGCTATCCTGCCGGCGATTATCACGCTGATCTTTTACCAGGGAGTTAAGCCACTCATGCTGTTAAATGCGCTGGCCTCGCTTGGACATAAAGGGATTAAAACCCTGAGAACGTTCGGACGGGCCGGGTTAATGTTATTCAATGCGCTGGTCGGCAAACCGGAATTTCGTAAACATGCGCCGCTGCTGGTGCGTCAGCTCTATAATGTCGGCGTCCTGTCAATGCTGATTATTGTGGTTTCTGGCGTATTCATCGGAATGGTGCTGGGTCTGCAAGGTTATCTAGTGCTGACCACTTATAGTGCGGAAACCAGTCTGGGTATGCTGGTGGCGTTATCGCTACTGCGTGAACTGGGGCCGGTGGTTGCTGCGTTGCTGTTTGCCGGTCGAGCCGGCTCGGCGTTAACCGCAGAAATCGGCTTGATGCGCGCCACAGAGCAGCTCTCCAGCATGGAGATGATGGCGGTCGATCCGCTGCGTCGGGTTATTTCTCCGCGTTTCTGGGCTGGGGTTATTTCATTGCCGTTGCTGACGATTATTTTCGTCGCCGTGGGGATCTGGGGTGGATCGCTGGTCGGCGTTAGCTGGAAAGGTATTGATAGCGGATTCTTCTGGTCGGCAATGCAAAATGCTGTCGACTGGCGTATGGATCTGGTCAACTGTCTGATTAAGAGCGTGGTGTTCGCTATTACGGTGACGTGGATTTCGTTGTTTAACGGCTACGACGCCATCCCGACTTCTGCCGGGATTAGCCGGGCAACCACTCGCACCGTTGTCCACTCGTCTCTGGCTGTTCTGGGGCTGGATTTTGTGCTGACCGCATTGATGTTTGGGAATTGAGTTCATGCAAACGAAAAAAAATGAAATTTGGGTGGGTATCTTTTTATTAGCAGCACTGCTGGCGGCGCTGTTTGTCTGCCTGAAGGCGGCAAACGTGACGTCCATACGTACTGAACCGACCTACACGCTTTATGCGACGTTCGATAACATTGGCGGCCTGAAAGCGCGCTCTCCGGTCAGCATTGGCGGCGTTGTCGTCGGTCGGGTGGCAGATATTACGCTGGATCCGAAAACCTATTTGCCGCGCGTGACGCTGGAAATTGAACAACGTTATAACCACATTCCTGACACCAGTTCGCTGAGCATTCGTACTTCCGGCCTGCTTGGAGAGCAATATCTGGCGTTAAACGTCGGTTTTGAAGACCCCGAACTGGGTACTGCTATCCTGAAGGATGGCGATTCGATTCAGGACACCAAGTCTGCGATGGTGCTGGAAGATCTCATTGGTCAGTTCCTTTACGGCAGTAAAGGCGATGACAATAAGAATAGTGGCGATGCGCCAGCTGCTGCGCCAGGTAATAATGAAACCACTGAACCTGTGGGTACAACGAAATAATTTCAGGAGAACCGACGCATGTTTAAACGTTTAATGATGGTCGCTTTGCTGGTGATTGCACCGCTGAGTGCGGCAACTGCGGCAGACCAAACCAATCCGTATAAGCTGATGGACGAGGCGGCGCAGAAAACGTTCGATCGCCTGAAGAATGAGCAACCGCAAATCCGGGCCAACCCGGATTACCTGCGTACTATCGTCGATCAGGAACTGCTGCCGTATGTGCAGGTGAAATACGCTGGTGCACTGGTACTGGGTCAGTATTACAAGAGCGCGACCCCAGCCCAACGTGATGCATACTTTGCCGCTTTCCGTGAGTACCTGAAGCAGGCTTATGGTCAGGCGCTGGCGATGTATCACGGGCAGACTTACCAGATTGCGCCAGAACAGCCGCTGGGTGACAAAACTATTGTGCCTATTCGCGTTACTATTATTGATCCGAATGGTCGCCCGCCGGTGCGTCTGGACTTCCAGTGGCGTAAAAACTCCCAGACTGGCAACTGGCAGGCTTACGACATGATTGCCGAAGGCGTCAGCATGATCACCACTAAACAAAACGAGTGGGGAACGCTGCTGCGTACCAAAGGTATTGACGGCCTGACCGCGCAACTGAAATCAATTTCTCAACAGAAAATCACTCTGGAAGAGAAAAAATAATGAGCGAGTCACTGAGCTGGGTGCAGACGGGCAACACTCTGGTATTAACCGGAGAGTTGGATCAAGACGTACTGCTACCGCTTTGGGAAGTGCGTGAAGAAGCGGTGAAGGGAATTACCAGTATCGATCTTAGCCGCGTGTCCCGCGTCGATACCGGTGGACTGGCGCTGCTGCTCCACCTTATCGATCTGGCGAAAAAGCAGGGCAACAGCGTGACGCTTCAGGGGGTAAACGATAAGGTGTATACCCTGGCAAAGTTGTATAATTTGCCGTCTGATGTCCTGCCTCGTTAAATTTTTTCAGGCTGGATAAGGCGTTAACCACCTGTCCGGCAAATCCGCCTGCAAGTCGAGCCTTGTTTGATTTATCAGCAAGGCTTTTTGCTTATTTATGCCAGCGCAACTTTGCTCTAAGATGTTTTGCTGGTTTATTAACTGATGAATGAAGATCCCATGGAAAATAATGAAATTCAGAGCGTGCTGATGAACGCTCTCTCCCTCCAGGAAGTCCACGTTTCCGGCGATGGCAGCCACTTTCAGGTTATTGCCGTGGGTGAGATGTTTGATGGCATGAGCCGGGTTAAAAAACAGCAGACGGTTTATGGTCCGCTGATGGAATATATTGCGGATAACCGCATTCATGCTGTGTCGATCAAAGCGTATACCCCTACGGAGTGGGCGCGAGATCGCAAACTGAACGGCTTTTGAGCTATGGGCGATTTGCCGGTAGCGGATATGAATTGTTAACTGAGAACAAACTAAATGGATAAATTTCGTGTTCAGGGGCCAACGAAGCTCCAGGGCGAAGTCACAATTTCCGGCGCTAAAAATGCTGCTCTGCCTATCCTTTTTGCCGCACTACTGGCGGAAGAACCGGTAGAGATCCAGAACGTACCGAAACTGAAAGACGTTGATACGTCAATGAAGCTGCTAAGCCAGCTGGGTGCGAAAGTAGAACGTAATGGTTCTGTGCATATTGACGCCCGCGACGTTAATGTATTCTGCGCACCTTATGATTTAGTCAAAACCATGCGAGCCTCTATCTGGGCGCTGGGGCCGCTGGTGGCACGTTTCGGTCAGGGACAGGTTTCGCTGCCAGGCGGTTGTACGATTGGTGCGCGTCCGGTTGATTTGCATATTTCCGGGCTTGAGCAATTAGGCGCGACGATCAAACTGGAAGAAGGTTACGTAAAAGCTTCCGTCGATGGGCGTCTGAAAGGCGCGCATATCGTGATGGATAAAGTCAGCGTCGGCGCAACCGTGACCATCATGTGTGCTGCAACCCTGGCGGAAGGCACCACGATTATTGAAAACGCCGCGCGTGAACCGGAAATTGTCGATACCGCGAACTTCCTGATTACGCTGGGCGCGAAAATTAGCGGTCAGGGCACCGATCGTATCGTCATCGAAGGTGTGGAACATTTAGGCGGCGGTGTCTATCGCGTGCTGCCGGATCGCATCGAAACCGGCACGTTCCTGGTGGCAGCGGCAATCTCTCGCGGCAAAATTATCTGCCGTAACGCCCAGCCAGATACTCTTGACGCTGTGCTGGCGAAACTGCGTGACGCAGGAGCGGACATTGAAGTAGGTGAGGACTGGATTAGCCTGGATATGCATGGCAAACGTCCGAAGGCCGTTAATGTCCGCACTGCGCCGCATCCGGCGTTCCCGACCGATATGCAGGCTCAGTTCACGCTGCTGAACCTGGTGGCAGAAGGCACCGGATTCATCACCGAAACGGTCTTTGAGAACCGCTTTATGCACGTGCCAGAGCTGAGCCGTATGGGCGCGCAAGCCGAGATTGAAAGCAATACCGTTATTTGTCACGGTGTCGAAAAACTTTCCGGCGCACAGGTCATGGCGACCGATCTGCGTGCATCAGCAAGTCTGGTGCTGGCTGGCTGTATTGCGGAAGGGACTACGGTTGTTGATCGTATTTATCACATCGATCGCGGCTACGAACGCATTGAAGACAAATTGCGTGCATTAGGTGCGAATATCGAGCGTGTGAAAGGCGAGTAATCGTCTGAAAGCTGGCAGCCCCGTTCGCGGGGCTACCGCCAGACCACTCATTTTTTCGGTTTAGTGTAGCTGCGCATTAACTGCGTTCTGTCGATAAACTCATGGGTCTGCGGATCATGGTAGCGTGATGGCCATATAACCCAGGGGTCAGTACCCAGGGCTTTCGCAATAATCATCTCTCCCTTTGGCCACGGACGCGATAATGCATTTGCCAGCGTCGAGGAACTCAAACCATTTCTGCGAGATTCCGCCGCCATTGACGTTCCCTTCTTGCGCAAACCCGCAATGATGTCAGCGGGATGCCAGTCAATGAAATTATTCTCCATCTTGCCTCACTCCTTAAGTTAGTCGCTTTCATTCAGAACATGTGTTCTATCGAGCATCACTATACTCCTGATGGCGCATTGCTCTAAAAAGTTCATGTAAATAGTGTGAAGATTCAGAATATATAAAGACAAAAAGCTGATTATTCAGATGGTATTGCACTGAATAAGTGTTTTTATGGAACTTACTGGAGTTATCCCGCGCAATGCGCGGGATAAAGGGAAGGAATTAACGATCGCGTTGAACCGCGATATGTGCAAGGCCGATTAACGCCTCTCGCCACGGGGTATCCGGGAGTATCTGTAACGCTTCGATGGCTTTGTCTGCCTCTTCCTCGGCACGCTGACGCGTCCATTCAAGAGATCCACACGCGTTCATTGCTTCCAGAACCGGTTCCAGAAGATGACGCCCGTTGCCTTGCTCAATAGCAGTACGGATCATTTGCGCCTGCTCCGGTGTACCATTATGCATCGCATGTAGCAGCGGCAGCGTCGGTTTACCTTCGTTCAGATCGTCCCCGACGTTTTTACCTAACTGTTCACCATCGGCGCTGTAATCGAGCAAATCGTCGATGAGCTGAAAAGCGGTGCCGAGGTAACGTCCATAATCCTGCAGGCCTTTTTCCTCTTCCGGTGTACATCCTGCCAGAATCCCGGAACACTGCGCAGCAGCCTCAAACAGACGTGCAGTTTTGCTGTAGATAACGCGCATGTAGTTTTCTTCGGTGATATCCGGGTCGTTAACGTTCATCAGTTGCAGAACTTCACCTTCTGCAATGACGTTTACGGCTTCGGACATCACTTCCAGCACTTTGAGCGAGCCGAGGCTGGTCATCATCTGGAACGCGCGGGTGTAAATAAAATCGCCTACCAGCACGCTGGCGGCATTGCCAAACGCGGCGTTGGCGGTAGCTTTACCACGGCGCATATCTGATTCATCCACAACGTCGTCGTGTAGCAGAGTCGCTGTGTGGATAAACTCGATCAGAGCGGCAATGGTGACATGCGCATTTCCCTCATAGCCAACAGCTCGTGCAGCCAGTACAGCAATCATCGGACGAATACGTTTACCGCCGCCGCTGACGATGTAATAGCCTAACTGATTGATCAGTTGGACGTCGGAATTAAGCTGCTCAAGGATTGCCGCATTAACACCCGCCATATCTTGCGCGGTTAACTCATTGATTTTTTCTAAATTCATCGCAAAAGCCGGGCTTTTCGCCCCGATTACCTTACTGTGAACAAAGGCAACTTAGGGTTTATGGTTAGGAATATAGGGTGATTGTACTGAAAAAATGGCACAGATAAACGTTACCGTACAAGTTGTGTTTTTTTTCTTCGTGTATTGACTGTAGCACTTGTCAAAGGCGTGCGTTTTGCGTAATATTCGCGCCCTATTGTGAATATTTATAGCGCACTCTGAATCATTGAAAAGGTGTGCGCGGAAGCGGAGTTTTATATGTACGCGGTTTTCCAAAGTGGTGGTAAACAACACCGAGTAAGCGAAGGTCAGACCGTTCGCCTGGAAAAGCTGGACATCGCAACTGGCGAAACTGTTGAGTTCGCTGAAGTGCTGATGATCGCAAACGGTGAAGAAGTCAAAATCGGCGTTCCTTTCGTTGATGGCGGCGTAATCAAAGCTGAAGTTGTTGCTCACGGTCGTGGCGAGAAAGTTAAAATCGTTAAGTTTCGTCGTCGTAAACACTATCGTAAGCAGCAGGGCCATCGTCAGTGGTTCACTGATGTGAAAATTACTGGCATCAGCGCCTAAGACCTGAGGAGAGATTTCAAATGGCACATAAAAAGGCTGGCGGCTCCACACGTAACGGTCGCGATTCAGAAGCTAAACGCTTGGGCGTTAAGCGTTTCGGTGGCGAATCCGTTCTGGCGGGTAGCATCATCGTTCGTCAACGTGGCACCAAGTTCCACGCTGGCACTAACGTAGGTTGCGGTCGTGACCACACTCTGTTTGCTAAAGCAGACGGTAAAGTGAAATTCGAAGTTAAAGGCCCGAAAAACCGTAAATTTATCAGCATCGAAGCTGAATAAGTTTTTCGCGTCCCGGTAACGGATGAAAGCCCCGCAACACGTTGCGGGGCTTTTTACATTCGATAGCCGGTAAAAATGCGCATCGTGCGGCGTTAATCCGCAAATGCGTTTTGCAGGGAATACGGTATGAAGCAGCAGGCAGGCATTGGCATTCTTTTGGCGCTCACCACAGCAATTTGCTGGGGGGCGTTGCCAATCGCAATGAAGCAGGTGCTGGAGGTGATGGAACCTCCGACAATTGTGTTTTACCGTTTCTTGATGGCGAGTATTGGCCTTGGTGCCATTCTTGCGGTGAAGAAGAAGCTGCCGCCATTACGCGTGTTTCGTAAGCCACGCTGGTTGATATTACTGGCGGTGGCGACTGCCGGGCTGTTTGGGAACTTCATCCTGTTCAGCTCATCCTTGCAATACCTGAGTCCGACCGCTTCGCAGGTGATTGGGCAACTCTCGCCGGTTGGCATGATGGTTGCCAGCGTATTTATCCTGAAAGAGAAAATGCGCAGCACCCAGGTTGTGGGAGCATTGATGCTCCTGAGCGGCCTGGTGATGTTCTTTAACACCAGTCTGGTCGAGATATTTACAAAGCTCACCGATTACACCTGGGGAGTTATCTTTGGGGTCGGTGCGGCGACGGTTTGGGTGAGTTATGGCGTGGCGCAAAAGGTTTTATTGCGTCGGCTGGCCTCACCGCAGATCCTGTTTTTACTGTACACTTTATGTACAATTGCGCTCTTCCCTCTGGCAAAGCCTGGGGTGATAGCGCAGCTTAGCCACTGGCAGCTCGCATGTTTAATTTTTTGCGGACTGAATACATTGGTAGGATATGGCGCCCTGGCGGAAGCGATGGCTCGCTGGCAGGCAGCGCAGGTGAGCGCGATCATCACGCTCACCCCACTGTTTACGCTGTTTTTTTCAGATCTTTTATCACTGGCCTGGCCCGATTTCTTCGCCAGACCGATGTTAAACCTTTTAGGTTATCTCGGTGCGTTTGTCGTGGTTGCGGGCGCGATGTATTCCGCCATTGGTCATCGTATTTGGGGCGGATTACGTAAGCATACAACGGTGGTATCGCAACCCCGCGCAGGCGAATGATTTACGGAGAATAAAATGAAGTTTGTTGATGAAGCATCGATTCTGGTCGTTGCAGGTGATGGCGGTAATGGTTGCGTGAGCTTCCGCCGCGAAAAATATATTCCGAAAGGCGGCCCGGATGGCGGCGACGGTGGTGACGGCGGTGACGTATGGATGGAAGCCGACGAGAACCTGAATACGCTTATCGATTATCGTTTTGAAAAATCTTTCCGCGCCGAGCGTGGTCAGAATGGCGCAAGCCGCGACTGCACCGGTAAGCGTGGTAAAGACGTGACGATTAAAGTACCAGTAGGTACGCGTGTTATCGATCAGGGCACCGGTGAAACCATGGGCGATATGACCAAACACGGTCAGCGTCTGCTGGTTGCTAAGGGCGGCTGGCACGGTCTGGGCAATACTCGTTTCAAATCGTCCGTTAACCGTACACCACGGCAGAAAACCAACGGCACGCCGGGCGATAAGCGCGAGTTGCTGCTGGAGCTGATGCTGCTGGCTGACGTCGGTATGCTGGGGATGCCAAATGCTGGTAAATCGACATTCATTCGCGCTGTTTCGGCGGCTAAACCGAAAGTAGCGGACTATCCGTTTACCACTCTGGTGCCAAGTCTGGGTGTGGTACGAATGGACAACGAAAAGAGCTTCGTTGTTGCCGATATTCCAGGGCTGATTGAAGGCGCTGCGGAAGGCGCAGGTCTGGGGATTCGCTTCCTGAAGCACCTGGAACGTTGCCGCGTCCTGTTGCACCTTATCGATATCGATCCGATTGACGGCACCGATCCGGTTGAAAACGCGCGTATTATTATCAGCGAGCTGGAAAAATACAGTCAGGATCTGGCGGCGAAACCGCGTTGGTTAGTCTTCAACAAGATCGATCTGCTGGATAAAGCGGAAGCCGAAGAGAAAGCGAAAGCGATCGCTGAGGCACTGGGCTGGGAAGATAAATATTATCTGATCTCTGCGGCAAGCGGACTGGGCGTGAAAGATCTCTGCTGGGATGTGATGACCTTTATCATTGAAAACCCGGTCGTGCAGGCCGAAGAAACGAAACAGCCAGAGAAAGTCGAATTCATGTGGGATGATTATCACCGTCAGCAGCTTGAAGAAATTGCTGAAGAGGATGATGAAGACTGGGATGACGACTGGGACGAAGACGACGAAGAAGGCGTTGAGTTCATTTACAAGCGTTAATTACTGATGACAAACGCCAAATAGCCTGATGCGCTACGCTTATCAGGCATAAACAAAGCGCACTTTGTCAATAATCTGAAACCCCGACCATGCGCCGGGGTTTCTTTTTGACTAATTGTTCTGATAAATATCTTTATACAAGCGGCTTTCAAAGCGCACTAACGGAATACGGCGATTACGCTGATCCGCCGGTTCTACTGCATAGCCAGAAAGATATTGCACAAACGCCATTCGTTGCCCGCTCGCTGTGGTAATGAATCCCGCCAGGTTATATACCCCCTGCAACGAACCGGTTTTCGCTGAGACTTTGCCATCCACGCCCGCCTGATGCAGGCCCGCACGGTACTGTAACGAGCCGTCATAACCCGCCAGCGGCAGCATAGAGATAAAGTTAAGCTCATTGTCATGTTGGGCGATATATTGCAGCACCTGCATCATGGTGGCAGGCGCAATCAGGTTATGGCGTGAAAGTCCCGAGCCGTCGGCAATAATCGTGTTGCCAATATCGACACCGGCTTGCTGACGCAGAATTTGGCGCACGGCGTCCGATCCGGCCCGCCATGTTCCAGGCACATTGAAGCGCGCATGGCCTATCATGCGGAAAACCGTATCGGCGATCATGTTGTCTGATTTTTTCAGCATAATCTTAAGCAGATCATGCAAAGGAGCCGATTGTTTACTGGCCACCACCGTTCCCGGTTCGTTAACCTGCGTTTGTCGCAGCAGTGTTCCGCTCCAGGTGATACCCGCTTGTTTTAACTCATCTTTCAGAATCGCCCCGGCATAGCTGGCACCATCTTGCACCGCAAAGGCTAACGGTAGAGGTTCGGAACGTTGTGGCAGGCATCCGGTCAGCGTAAAGCGGTTCAGGTCGCCTGGCACGACATCCAGCTCGCAGTATTGCGCTTCGGCAGAACCACGGGGGAGGGTGCGTACCTGGCTGAACATCGTAACGGGGTAATAAGATGCCACGCGTATAAAAGCCATATCACCGGGTTTTTGGGCGCTGTAGAGCGAGACGGAGAAGCAATTGCGGTCAACGATGGCAGCGGCGGGTGGTGCGCTAAAGCATTGTGTCATGTCATTCCATGGCCAGCCGGGAGCTTTATCATGGCTGGCAAAAATGGAGGTATCTATGAGTACATTACCATCGATTTGTGTGACACCAGATTTTTTCAGAGTCGCGACCATATTGCGAATATCCTGACGTTTTAACGTCGGATCGGCACCAAATCGCGCCACTAAATCGCCTTTAAGCACTCCGTTTTCCACATTACCTTTGGTTTCAAGCGTAGTGGTAAAACGAAAATCGGGGCCGAGTTGAATCAACGCAGCCAGCGCAGTGATTACTTTTTGCGTACTGGCGGGCAGCGCCATCTGCTGACTGTGGTAATCAATCGTGGGGGCAGACGCGCCGACTCTTTGCACCATCAGGGCAAGGTTGGCACCAGCGGGAAGTTGAGTAATGTACTCATCAACATTCGCAGCCTGAACACTGAACGCTATACAGCTGGTCAATCCGATGATAAATCTGGAAAATCGCATAATCTCGCGCTAACAACCTGGAATCGAGCCGTCATACTACGGCGCAACGCCCTATAAAGTAAACGATGACCCTTCGGGAACTTCAGGGTAAAATGATCATCAAAATGTGAATTGTAGCTGACCTGGAACCTGTTTCCGGGTCGGTATTTTTTTGCTTCTGGCCTGGTGAGGAGTTATGCCGGGCTGACCGAACAGCCGGGGTGTGTGGAGACTCGCCCCATCAGGAATATTCAAGAGGTATAACAAATGCAAGCTATTCCGATGACCTTACGCGGCGCTGAAAAATTACGCGAAGAGCTGGATTTTCTGAAATCTGTGCGCCGTCCTGAAATCATTGCTGCTATCGCGGAAGCGCGTGAACATGGCGACCTGAAAGAGAATGCTGAATATCACGCTGCGCGTGAACAGCAGGGCTTCTGCGAAGGCCGTATCAAAGACATCGAAGCCAAGCTGTCGAACGCGCAGGTGATTGATGTCACCAAAATGCCAAACAATGGCCGCGTTATTTTTGGTGCTACCGTAACGGTGTTGAATCTGGATTCTGATGAAGAACAGACTTATCGCATCGTAGGCGATGACGAAGCTGACTTTAAACAAAACCTGATTTCTGTAAACTCACCTATCGCTCGTGGCCTGATCGGCAAAGAAGAAGATGATGTTGTGGTCATCAAAACGCCAGGCGGCGAAGTAGAATTTGAAGTAATTAAGGTAGAATACCTGTAAGAATTACCCAATACTCAAAATGTTGATGTATTGTAAAGAAAGGAAAAAGGCCGCTATGCGGCCTTTTATCAACGAACAGAGCGTGGCATTTTGCTCTCCTGCCTGCGGAAAATCCCTCGTTTTACACAGAAAATGTGTGTAACTTTAGGATAATCTTAGCGTGGCAGCGAGATTTTACGTTCTTTAGTTGGGCGATAAAGCACCAGCGTTTTACCGATGACCTGTACATTACAGGCGCCGGTTTCGCGCACGATAGCTTCCACGATCAAGGTTTTAGTTTCGCGATCTTCTGTGGCGATTTTCACCTTGATGAGTTCATGGTGCTCTAACGCTTGTTCAATCTCGGCCAGCACCCCTTCGGTCAAACCATTACTGCCAAGCAGAACAACTGGCTTGAGCGGATGTGCCAGACCTTTCAGGTGTTGTTTTTGTTTAGTACTTAGATTCATCGTATTTTTTTGCTTACGTTGGGATTGAAAACGGGTCATTCTACCGCCATCTCCCATATATCACCAAACAGGCGCGTAAAAATTTACGCAATTGGTTACGATGAGTTATCCCAATGGGAAAGTTAAATGACAGGTAAGAAGCGTTCTGCCAGCTCCAGCCGCTGGCTTCAGGAACACTTTAGCGATAAATATGTTCAACAGGCACAGAAAAAGGGGTTACGTTCCCGTGCCTGGTTTAAACTTGATGAAATACAGCAAAGTGACAAACTCTTTAAACCGGGAATGACGGTTGTCGACCTTGGTGCTGCCCCGGGTGGTTGGTCACAATATGTGGTCACCCAAATTGGCGGCAAAGGCCGCATCATCGCTTGCGATCTTTTACCTATGGATCCTATCGTTGGTGTGGACTTTCTTCAGGGCGATTTTCGTGATGAACTGGTGATGAAAGCACTGCTGGAGCGCGTTGGCGACAGCAAAGTCCAGGTTGTCATGTCCGATATGGCACCAAACATGAGCGGAACACCGGCGGTGGATATCCCCCGTGCCATGTATCTGGTGGAACTGGCGCTAGAAATGTGTCGTGATGTGTTAGCGCCGGGTGGCAGTTTTGTAGTGAAGGTGTTCCAGGGCGAAGGTTTCGATGAGTATCTAAGGGAAATTCGCTCCCTGTTTACGAAGGTCAAAGTTCGTAAGCCGGACTCTTCTCGTGCACGTTCGCGGGAAGTGTATATTGTAGCGACCGGGCGTAAACCCTAACCGGGAGATTTCAGACGAAAGTTTGAAAGATGCTGGATATAGAGTATCCTGACGCTGTTTTTAACACAGTTGTAATAAGAGGTTAATCCCTTGAGTGACATGGCGAAAAACCTAATACTCTGGCTGGTCATTGCCGTTGTGCTGATGTCAGTATTCCAGAGCTTTGGGCCCAGCGAGTCTAATGGCCGTAAGGTGGATTACTCTACCTTCCTACAAGAGGTCAATAACGACCAGGTTCGTGAAGCGCGTATCAACGGACGTGAAATCAACGTTACCAAGAAAGATAGTAACCGTTATACCACTTACATTCCGGTTCAGGATCCGAAACTACTGGATAACCTGCTGACCAAGAACGTCAAGGTTGTCGGTGAACCGCCTGAAGAGCCAAGCCTGCTGGCTTCTATCTTCATCTCATGGTTCCCGATGCTGTTACTGATTGGTGTCTGGATCTTCTTCATGCGTCAAATGCAGGGCGGCGGCGGTAAAGGCGCGATGTCGTTCGGTAAGAGCAAAGCGCGCATGTTGACGGAAGATCAGATCAAAACGACCTTTGCTGATGTTGCCGGTTGCGACGAAGCAAAAGAAGAAGTTGCCGAACTGGTTGAGTATCTGCGTGAGCCGAGCCGCTTCCAGAAACTGGGCGGTAAGATCCCGAAAGGCGTCCTGATGGTCGGTCCTCCGGGTACGGGTAAAACGCTGCTGGCGAAAGCCATTGCAGGTGAAGCGAAAGTTCCGTTCTTTACCATCTCCGGTTCTGACTTCGTAGAAATGTTCGTCGGTGTGGGTGCATCTCGTGTGCGTGACATGTTCGAACAGGCTAAGAAAGCGGCACCGTGCATCATCTTCATCGATGAAATCGACGCCGTAGGTCGCCAGCGTGGCGCTGGTCTGGGTGGTGGTCATGATGAGCGTGAACAGACCCTGAACCAGATGCTGGTTGAGATGGATGGCTTCGAAGGTAACGAAGGTATCATCGTTATCGCGGCGACTAACCGTCCGGACGTTCTCGACCCGGCACTGCTGCGTCCTGGTCGTTTCGACCGTCAGGTTGTGGTTGGTCTGCCAGATGTCCGTGGGCGTGAGCAGATCCTGAAAGTGCATATGCGTCGCGTACCGTTGGCGCCAGATGTTGATGCGGCAATTATTGCTCGTGGCACACCAGGCTTCTCCGGTGCAGACCTGGCGAACCTGGTGAACGAAGCGGCACTGTTTGCGGCACGTGGCAACAAACGCGTTGTATCAATGGTTGAATTCGAAAAAGCGAAAGACAAAATCATGATGGGTGCGGAACGTCGCTCCATGGTGATGACGGAAGCGCAGAAAGAATCGACTGCTTACCACGAAGCTGGCCACGCGATTATTGGTCGTCTGGTGCCGGAACACGATCCGGTGCACAAAGTAACGATTATCCCGCGCGGTCGCGCGTTGGGTGTGACCTTCTTCCTGCCTGAAGGCGACGCAATCAGCGCCAGCCGACAGAAACTGGAAAGTCAGATTAGTACCCTGTACGGCGGTCGTCTGGCAGAAGAGATCATCTACGGACCAGAACATGTTTCTACCGGTGCGTCGAACGATATTAAAGTTGCGACTAACCTGGCGCGTAACATGGTGACCCAGTGGGGCTTCTCTGAAAAACTCGGTCCGCTGCTGTATGCGGAAGAAGAAGGTGAAGTTTTCCTCGGTCGTAGCGTGGCGAAAGCAAAACATATGTCCGATGAAACCGCGCGTATCATCGACCAGGAAGTGAAGTCACTGATTGAACGTAACTATAATCGTGCGCGTCAGTTGTTGAACGACAACCTGGATATTCTTCATGCGATGAAAGATGCACTCATGAAATATGAGACCATCGACGCACCGCAGATTGATGACTTGATGGCTCGTCGCGATGTACGCCCGCCTGCAGGTTGGGATGAGTCGGGAGCATCTAACAATTCTGACAATAATGGCACTCCAAAGGCGCCGCGTCCGGTTGATGAACCACGTACGCCAAATCCGGGTAACACCATGTCAGAGCAGTTAGGCGACAAGTAAGTTCCCGCATCAGATGACTGTATTTGTACCGAAAACCCCGGGGCGTGCTCCGGGGTTTTTTCTTATCAATTCATACCAGGGATAACACCATGAAACTCTTTGCCCAGGGCACTTCACTGGATCTTAGCCATCCTCACGTGATGGGGATACTCAACGTCACGCCAGATTCTTTTTCTGATGGTGGTACGCATAACTCTCTGATTGATGCAGTGAAACATGCGAATCTGATGATCAACGCTGGCGCGACGATTATCGACGTTGGTGGAGAGTCTACGCGTCCAGGTGCAGCGGAAGTGAGTGTTGAAGAAGAGTTGCAACGTGTTATTCCGGTGGTTGAGGCAATTGCGCAACGATTCGAAGTCTGGATCTCTGTGGATACCTCCAAACCGGAAGTTATCCGTGAGTCGGCGAAAGTGGGTGCTCACATCATTAACGATATCCGCTCCCTTTCCGAACCTGGCGCTCTGGAAGCGGCTGCGGAAACTGGTTTACCCGTATGCCTGATGCATATGCAGGGAAATCCAAAGACCATGCAGGAAGCGCCGAAGTATGACGATGTTTATGCTGAAGTGAATCGCTACTTTATTGAGCAAATAGCACGCTGTGAACGGGCGGGTATCGCAAAAGAGAAATTGTTGCTCGACCCGGGATTCGGTTTCGGTAAAAATCTCCACCATAACTATTCATTATTGGCGCGTCTGGCTGAATTTCACCATTTCAACCTGCCGCTGTTGGTGGGTATGTCACGAAAATCGATGATTGGACAACTGCTGAACGTGGGGCCGTCCGAACGCCTGAGCGGTAGTCTGGCCTGTGCAGTTATTGCTGCGATGCAGGGCGCACACATCATTCGTGTTCATGACGTCAAAGAAACCGTAGAAGCGATGCGAGTGGTGGAAGCCACTCTGTCTGCAAAGGAAAACAAACGCTATGAGTAATCGTAAATATTTCGGGACCGATGGGATCCGTGGTCGTGTTGGGGATGCGCCGATCACCCCTGATTTTGTGCTGAAGCTGGGCTGGGCAGCAGGTAAAGTGCTGGCGCGTCATGGTTCCCGTAAGATCATTATTGGTAAAGACACGCGTATTTCTGGCTATATGCTGGAGTCGGCACTGGAAGCGGGTTTGGCGGCAGCGGGACTTTCCGCACTTTTTACCGGCCCGATGCCAACACCGGCAGTGGCTTATCTGACGCGTACCTTCCGCGCAGAGGCCGGGATTGTGATTTCCGCATCGCATAACCCGTTCTACGATAATGGCATTAAATTCTTCTCTATCGACGGCACCAAACTGCCGGATGCGGTAGAAGAGGCCATCGAAGCTGAAATGGAAAAAGAGATTAGCTGCGTTGATTCGGCAGAACTGGGTAAAGCCAGCCGTATCGTTGATGCTGCGGGTCGCTATATTGAATTTTGCAAAGCCACGTTCCCGAACGAACTTAGCCTCAGTGAACTGAAGATTGTGGTGGATTGCGCAAATGGCGCGACTTATCACATCGCGCCAAACGTGCTGCGCGAGTTGGGAGCGAACGTTATCGCCATCGGTTGTGAGCCGAACGGCGTAAACATCAATGCCGAAGTGGGGGCAACTGATGTTCGTGCGCTACAGGCACGCGTATTGGCTGAAAAAGCAGATCTCGGCATTGCCTTTGACGGCGACGGCGACCGCGTGATTATGGTTGACCATGAAGGCAATAAAGTCGATGGCGATCAGATCATGTATATCATCGCGCGTGAAGGTCTTCGTCAGGGGCAGCTGCGTGGTGGCGCGGTGGGTACATTAATGAGCAACATGGGGCTGGAACTGGCGCTGAAACAGTTAGGCATTCCATTTGCACGTGCGAAAGTGGGCGACCGCTACGTACTGGAAAAAATGCAGGAAAAAGGCTGGCGTATCGGTGCAGAGAACTCCGGTCATGTGATCCTGCTGGATAAAACCACTACCGGTGACGGCATCGTTGCTGGTTTGCAGGTGCTGGCGGCGATGGCGCGTAACCATATGAGCCTGCACGACCTTTGCAGTGGCATGAAAATGTTCCCGCAGATTCTGGTTAACGTGCGTTATACCGCAGGCAGCGGCGATCCGCTGGAGCATGAGTCAGTTAAAGCCGTGACCGCCGAAGTTGAAGCGGCGCTGGGTAGCCGTGGGCGTGTGCTGTTGCGTAAATCCGGCACTGAGCCGTTAATTCGCGTGATGGTCGAAGGTGAAGACGAAGCGCAGGTCACCGAGTTTGCTCACCGTATCGCTGATGCGGTAAAAGCGGTTTAATGCGATAACTAACTGGCTAAAAAGGCGGCGATTGTCGCCTTTGTTTTTCTTATGCACATCTATTTTGCTGTTTTTTTCCGCAGTTGATACAATGCAATAAAATTGCCCTTGCGAAGGTCATTCGCTTTGGTTAGTATTCACACCCGCTTCAGTGGGAAAGATTAAATTCTCCCGCTTTATTGGTTGAAGCATTGGTACGCGGCAACTCCGCAAGGAACAGGTTGATTATGTACGAAGCTCTTTTAGTAGTTTTCCTTATTGTAGCAATTGGCCTTGTTGGTCTGATCATGCTGCAGCAAGGTAAAGGCGCTGATATGGGAGCCTCCTTCGGAGCAGGCGCTTCCGCTACGCTGTTTGGTTCAAGTGGTTCTGGCAACTTCATGACCCGTATGACGGCTGTGCTGGCAACGTTGTTCTTCATCATCAGTCTGGTGCTGGGTAACATCAACAGCAACAAAACCAATAAAGGTAGCGAATGGGAAAATCTGAGTGCTCCGGCGAAAACCGAACAAACTCAGCCAGCTGCTCCGGCTAAGCCGACCAGCGATATCCCGAACTAAGAATAGTATCTGTGCTGAGGTGGTGGAATTGGTAGACACGCTACCTTGAGGTGGTAGTGCCCTAACGGGCTTGTGGGTTCGAGTCCCATCCTCAGTACCAATATTCCAAAAGAAAGACGCTGAAAAGCGTCTTTTTTTGTATCTGTGACCCGTCCTGAATAGCGTTAAACAAAGTTTTCTGCATCATTATTTTCTACAAGCGCAATCGCCCTATGTTGCATAGGTTGTGATTACATAATCGTTGTAGATACCGTTTGAAGAGGCTGAAGATTACCAACAGAGTCCAGCGCATTGATGGATACGCATAAATCAAATTTGTGAGTGCTCACTCTTCCTGCCAAAACCGCAAAATAACGTCAGCAAATTTGTCGGAAATAATCCCCCGACGGGCTGCCGAGCTGAAATGACTGCTTCGTAGCGCCGTTGTCCAGTTTTCTGGCGTTCGGTACGCTGAACCGTAATATCCCGTGATTAAATCGTCCGGATCTTCATCAGGCTCGTTCGTTAGCCCTCGTTCGTCTTGTTGCTGGAAGCCGACAAAAATAATGTTGGTTAAGGCATTCTTTTTGTAATTGCCATAAATAGTTTCGTACGCATGAGGATAATTTTCTTTCCAGTACCAGGTGGTATCGCCGCAGAACCACGGAGCAGCGGAAGTGTTAGTATTCAGAAGCTGAGAACTGTACTGCTTTAAATCCTTACGAAAGGCCTCAACCATATTATTAAAATATTGAGGGTGTAACGCGTAGTCACTCGTCATTAAGTCAAATTCGCCCTGCATCCAGCATACGCCGAGGAATTTATTCTGCGGATTCTTCGCCAGTGCAGCTCGCGTTCTGTTAACTAAATCCTGATACAGCGGAGTATCTGTTCCCCAACGACATGCATCATGGCTGGCTCCGTGCTGTTCTGAATATGTTCCTTCGCAGCCTGCGGTAAAAGCCGATCCGCCACGGCAACAAGGAACGATGAGAACGCCAGCATTATCAGGAATGAAGGGCAATAATTTCCGCGCAATATGCAGTGCCTGTCCAACTGTACCGTATTGTGTTTGATGATTCGTTGCCAGAGGATGGTGATAATCCCGCATATCCTGAATATCGTGTGGGCAGTGAGTCAGTGGAATAATGTCATTAAATTGACATGACGAGCCACCGGGATGCGTCTGTGTAAATCTTGCCAGTTGTTTTATTCTGGGGTGAGGCGCATCTTCACTGTCTGGTAAGGGAAGTCCTTCGCCATATGCCATGGCATTAGATTGTCCGGCAACGGTAAGAACATAGTAATAATCGGGCGATATTATCGTGTTCATATATATGCGTAATTGAAATGACAACAGGTGATGAGCCATTGATCGCAGGGCTCCTTTGCTGGAGCCCTGAAAAGTTAGTTTTGTACAGTAACTTTATTATCTTTCACAGAGAGCAACACTGAATCCGCCACAGCTTTGCCGCCCGTAGTTTCACCGCCAATAATCAATAAATTATTATTCCAGGGCAATGATACTCCGTAGGCCCGACCTTGCGACAGTTCGCCAGATTTCTCCCATTTCCCGTTATGCCAAAGATGAATATCGGCGCTATACGATTTTTTCAGACCTTCATGCGCATAGTTTTTACCGTTCTGGTAATTTTCTCGTGAACCTTTGAATCCGGCTCCCCCGGCAAATATAAGAGAGTCATTGCTAATACCTGCAAAACCGCCAGCTACGCCATCTGGGGAGGAGACGGGAGAAAGTTTATTCCATTTTATGCCATTGCCGGTGAAATCAAGCTCAAATACAGCATCAGTTCGCAGTCCTGGTTTGGCTTCGCCATTAATAAGCCAGGTTTTATCACCTTTATTTACTACCGCTGCACCAGCCGTACCATACCAGGGGGATTCGCCAGTGTAACTCCATTGCTGTGTAGAGGGATCAAAAGACAACAGGAACTTATTGAAGAAATAATCTTCTGCTTTTTTGTCAAAATAGTGGGTGTTGATTTTATCTATAGCCGCTGAATCTTTTCCTGCCTCCTTGAGATCTTCAAAATAGCCATTAAAGATATTTTGGTTAACGCCGCCAGTAATATAGGCTTTGCCGTTGTGTACAAAGGTCACATGACCTGCCATGCCCATCGGTGCGTGCGACATTAATTTAACCCAAGTATTGGTTTTGGGATTATATTTGTGTACGTCGTTGAATACCTGAGTTAACCCCTCACTGTTTTTACCAACACCGCCAAATACATACAAATTACCATCAATAAAGGCAGAGGTTGCTTGATCTCTCGGGCCAGCGGGGAATTCCGCCAGAGCTATCCATTTTTTATCTTTGGCTTGCGTATCCAGCTTGTACCACGCCGTACCTGCGCTACCTAAACCAATGTAGACAGTGTCGTTATCAATTACACCAGTACCACTTTTAAATGGCACAGGAGTTTCTGGTAATACCGACGCGTTTGCGGCACATGAAGCCATCATGATAGCAAGTGCCGTTATTGTTTTATTCATTGTGACTGTCTCCTGTCTACTACAGTTTAAATGACACACCAATGCGATAACTGTTTTCCGATAAATTATCTCTACCGTTGTAAACACCCTGACGGTCAAGGTAGTCATATTCTATGTATGGCGTAATATCGGGCGTCATATGGTATTGTAGAACAAATGCATTTTCCGTCGCCCATTTCTTATGGTTTGCATAGCGATAATCGTTTTGTTTGCTGTACAGCGTCGTTTGCCATGCGAAGGTGAAATCACTATTAATATTGTAAGTGACATATCCATCCCAACGATGAACGTTATCACGAGACATATCACCAGATAAGTCTTGTTGTCGGTAAGCTTTCCAGTCGTAACGATAGCGAATGCCAAAATTGAGATCTTTTGTCGCATCCCATGACAGTTTTACGTAAGGTCCATAGCGTGTGCCATTGCTGCTAAAATGGGTTAACATTCCTGGGCGCACGGTCCATTGATCATCAAGTTTAATCGCGTAATTAACTTCAACCTGAACATCATTTAATGCGGCATTTTCCTTTTTATTATCATGAATGGTATTCCAGGTATTACTTTCCATACTTGCCCACCATCCATTTTTCCACCCCTCACTGACTTTGAGTCGAGTTTCATAGGCATGGCTTCCACTACGATATCCACCACGCACATCCAGTGTTGCAGCCTGAGAAATTAATGGTGACGAAAAGCAGAGTAATAATACGCCAGAAAGTATTTTAGCCTTTTTCATAAATTTCACTCATTTGTAGAATACAGAAAGTAATACGAAGTCCGAATAAACAAATAGCATTTATGTTATGTGCTCTTTTTTGCTAGGCTTATAGCGTCATTGGCCACGGATAATTATGTTTTATTTTTTTTGTATAATGCCTCCTGTGAGAAATTGCTTTCCACATAATTTAAGATAAACCGAGATCTGGATTAAATACCTGAGTATTAAATCTATTCGGATGTTTATTTGATTTTAGTGTTCGTAAGCTATTTCACTTACTAAATCCATTTTTAGCCAGTGTCATAAAATGGATTGTTTGTTGATCTCATTTTCATACTCCTTTCAGACTGAAGTGCTCTTTCATCACCCGATAAGAGAGGACGCCAGGGATGTTTGTATTAGATTGCGATATGAGTCGTCTTATTTATCTCTTGTGTGTACCTTTATACCTGTTATACCAGATCAAAAATCACACAATCCATACAACAAAACCAGATTTGCAATTCGCGTCACAAAATATGTCGATATTTTTCGAAGGTAAAGATGTTATGTAAGGCCAGATGGTCATTGTCGACTGCCTTCATGAAACTGAAGTTTTGTTATTAACTAATTGTTTATAATGTATTTTTAATGATTTTCGGCAGTGCCGGGTTTACACGCTAACTCCTCAGGTATGGTGAAAATGAGTGTTTATCCGCTATCAGATTGACAATAATTCTCATCATAAAATATGTTTTAACGTTCTGAGACTAAGGGCAACCTGGTATGTAGTAGAGGAGTTTCTGATCCTGTCCAGGGCTGGCTCGTTGATGTTCAGCACACTTCAGGATGGGGGGGAATCGGTTATTTGCCGTATCGCCAGTAAATAGTAGTGAGTAAGAAAAGATTAAGTTGAAGTAACCACACCATATTTAACACGAATGTAGATGAAAAAAGGTGCGTGCAGACTTCCCCCCATATCTTTGGACAATACACGGTCTGGAAAGGAATATAACAATCTCACTGCATGAATTTACAAACCAAATGGTAATAATGGCTAGGGAACTAAGCATTAGCATGATAATAGCCACTTAAAAATTAAGGAATCTCATGAAATAGCAATTTTGAGGAAAATGGAGTTGACTAATAATGTTATATGTGAGATAGCGCGTTGAACAAAAAATTAAATTTTGCTGAATTTTTTTATGTTGATTTTACTTGTTACAGAACATATCACGTGATATATAGATAAGATTAGTTACATTGATGATGAGGGTTATTATTAGATTCGTCTCAGATTGAAAATATATAAAAGAACATAGCATGCAAGAGCATAGCGTTGTATGGCAAAGTTATTATAAGTAGCTATCGCCATTCTATTTAAGTTCATTCAAAAGAGCTAGTCCACTTGCGTTAGTCATTAAGCAAATATTCGCTTTTATAAACATAATCAGGATTACAATGTTGGATTATTGCTAACCCAGCACAGCTAGTGCGCGTCTGTAATAATAAGGGAAAACGATGAAGAATAAGGCTGATAACAAAAAAAGGAACTTCCTGACCCACAGTGAAATCGAGTCACTCCTTAAAGCAGCAAATACCGGGCCTCATGCTGCACGCAATTATTGTCTGACTTTGCTTTGTTTTATTCATGGCTTTCGGGCGAGTGAAATTTGCCGATTGAGAATTTCGGATATTGATCTGAAGGCAAAGTGCATATATATCCATCGATTAAAAAAAGGTTTTTCAACGACGCACCCGCTATTGAACAAAGAAGTTCAGGCTTTAAAAAACTGGTTGAGTACGCGTACTTCTTATCCACATGCTGAGAGTGAGTGGGTATTTTTATCACGCAAAGGGAATCCGCTTTCTCGTCAACAGTTTTACCATATTATCTCGACTTCAGGTGGTAATGCCGGGCTATCACTGGAGATTCATCCGCACATGTTACGCCATTCGTGTGGTTTTGCTTTGGCGAATATGGGAATAGATACACGACTTATCCAGGATTATCTTGGGCATCGTAATATTCGTCATACCGTCTGGTATACCGCCAGCAATGCAGGGCGTTTTTACGGCATCTGGGACAGACCCAGAGGTCGACAGCGTCACGCTGTTTTATAAAGATGGATGAGATACCAGGGATGGTGTTAAAACCTACATTATTCTTACGATATATCAATAATAATTAACCATTTATTAATTGATGTTATTGTTGGTGTAATTCTTAATTATCATAATAAACATTAGCTTAACCATACCCATACAAAATACAATGGTTTATTTTATTCGAAATAAACAAACAAAAGCATTCATAAATTTACATATCACTTAGATCCTTCTCTTTCTGCACTTTTTTCTTTATTTTTTAAGCAACTGGGAGTTAATCAGGTGCTATCTATTGTTATATTGAATTAAATCAATGAAAATAGATGTTGTCACATCAGTGATATTTTATTTTTGTATGATGTTTAATGTAATTGACTGATAACCACATAACTTTATGTGTGATTATCTTTTTATCTATTGGGCTAATTTTGACCGTTTGAGGTTTCCTATAGGTATTCATTCAAATATATCTCAGTCAGGAGTACTACTATTGTGAGTAAACGTCGTTATCTTACCGGTAAAGAAGTTCAGGCAATGATGCAAGCGGTTTGCTATGGGGCAACGGGAGCCAGAGATTATTGTCTTATTCTGTTGGCATATCGGCATGGGATGCGTATTAGTGAGCTGCTTGATTTGCATTATCAAGATCTTGACCTTAATGAAGGTCGAATAAATATTCGCCGACTGAAGAACGGATTTTCTACAGTTCACCCATTACGTTTTGATGAGCGTGAAGCTGTAGAACGCTGGACCCAGGAACGTGCTAACTGGAAAGGCGCTGAGCAGACCGACGCCATATTTATTTCCCGTCGTGGAAGTCGACTTTCTCGTCAGCAGGCCTATCGCATCATTCGTGATGCCGGTATTGAAGCTGGAACCGTGACGCAGACTCACCCTCATATGTTAAGACATGCTTGCGGTTATGAACTGGCGGAGCGTGGTGCTGATACCCGTTTAATTCAGGATTATCTGGGGCATCGAAATATTCGCCATACTGTGCGTTATACCGCCAGTAATGCAGCACGTTTTGCCGGATTATGGGAAAGAAATAATCTCATAAACGAAAAATTAAAAAGAGAAGAGGTTTGATATAACTTATTGATAAGAAAATGAAAAAATAAAGAAATACAAGACAATTGGGGCCAAACTGTCCATATCATAAAAAAGTTTCGTATTTTTTCTCAAGCATAAAAACATCAAAAAACGACAAAAATCAACTAACTGTTTGATATGTAGACTATTTCTATTGTAAATTAATTTCACATCACCTCCGCTTTACGTAAAGATAACGTCTCTCTTTCTCGAAGCAACTTCCTCATTCTTCTCTCCAAAAACCACCTCATTCAATATAAAAATCTATAAATAAATATAATCACAGAACATAAAGCTAACAAATAAACTGAAAAAGTTCGTGCGCGATGCTTTCCTCTATGAGTCAAAATGGCCCCAAATGTTTCATTTTTTGGGGGGAAACTGTGCAGTGTTGGCAGTCAAACTCGTTTCCAAAACAAAGTGTACAGAACGACTGCCCATATTGATTTATACGTAGATTTAAAAAGGAAAGCAGCATGAAAATTAAAACTCTGGCAATCGTTGTTCTGTCGGCTCTGTCCCTCAGTTCCACAGCGGCTTTGGCCGCTGCTACGACGGTAAATGGTGGGACAGTTCACTTTAAAGGGGAAGTTGTTAACGCCGCTTGTGCGGTTGATGCAGGCTCTGTTGATCAAACTGTTCAGTTAGGTCAAGTGCGTACCGCTTCGTTGGCACAAGAAGGTGCAACCAGTTCTGCTGTCGGTTTTAACATTCAGCTGAATGATTGCGATACCACTGTTGCAGACAAAGCAGCCATTGCCTTCCTTGGCACAGCAATTGATGGAAATCATACCAACGTACTGGCTCTGCAGAGTTCAGCTGCGGGCAGCGCAACAAATGTTGGTGTGCAGATCCTGGACAGAACGGGTACTGCGCTGGCGCTGGACGGTGCGACATTTAGCGTACAAACAACCCTGAACAACGGAACCAACATCATTCCGTTCCAGGCACGTTATTTTGCAACCGGTGCTGCAACCCCTGGTGCTGCTAATGCGGATGCGACCTTCAAGGTTCAGTATCAATAACCTACTCAGGTTTAGGGACGTCATTATGGGCAAGGATGCCCACTCCTTGTGCGATAAGAATAATGATGAAAAGGACGAGATTATTTCTAGTAGCGTTGTTGCTGCCGATGTTTGCTCTGGCCGGAAATAAATGGAACACCACGTTGCCCGGCGGAAATATGCAATTTCAGGGCGTCATTATTGCGGAAACTTGCCGGATTGAGGCCGGTGATAAACAAATGACGGTCAATATGGGGCAAATCAGCAGTAACCGGTTTCATGCGGTAGGGGAAGATAGCGCACCGGTGCCTTTTGTTATTCATTTACGGGAATGTAGCACGGTGGTGAGTGAACGTGTGGGCGTGGCTTTTCACGGTGTCGCGGATGGTAAAAATCCGGATGTGCTTTCTGTGGGAGAGGGGCCAGGGATAGCAACCAATATTGGTGTAGCGTTGTTTGATGATGAAGGAAACCTCGTACCGATTAATCGTCCTCCTGTGAACTGGAAACGGCTTTACTCTGGCTCTACTTCGCTACATTTCATCGCCAAATATCGTGCTACCGGGCGTCGGGTTACTGGCGGCATCGCCAATGCCCAGGCCTGGTTCTCTTTAACCTATCAGTAATTGTTCAGCAGACAATGTGATAACAGGAACAGGACAGTGAGTAATAAAAACGTCAATGTAAGGAAATCGCAGGAAATAACATTCTGCTTACTGGCAGGTATCCTGATGATCATGGCAATGATGGTTGCCGGACGTGCTGAAGCGGGAGTGGCCTTAGGTGCGACACGCGTAATTTATCCTGCAGGGCAAAAACAAGTGCAACTTGCCGTGACAAATAATGATGAGAATAGCACCTATTTAATTCAATCATGGGTAGAAAATGCCGATGGTGTAAAGGATGGTCGTTTTATCGTGACGCCACCTCTGTTTGCGATGAAGGGAAAAAAAGAGAATACCTTGCGTATTCTTGATGCCACAAATAACCAATTGCCGCAGGATCGGGAAAGTTTGTTCTGGATGAATGTCAAAGCGATTCCGTCAATGGATAAATCAAAATTGACCGAGAATACGCTACAGCTCGCAATTATCAGCCGCATTAAACTGTACTATCGCCCGGCTAAATTAGCGTTGCCACCCGATCAGGCCGCAGAAAAATTAAGATTCCGTCGCGGCGCAAATTCTCTGACGTTGATTAACCCGACACCCTATTACCTGACGGTAACAGAGTTAAATGCCGGAACACGGATTCTTGAAAATGCATTGGTGCCTCCAATGGGCGAAAGCACGGTTAAATTGCCTCCTGATGCAGGAAGCAATATTACTTACCGAACAATAAATGATTATGGCGCACTTACCCCAAAAATGACGGGCGTAATGGAATAACGCAGGGAGAATTTTTCGCCTGAATAAAAAGAATTGACTGCCGGGTAATTTTAACCGGAGGAATAATGTCATATCTGAATTTAAGACTTTACCAGCGAAACACACAATGCTTACATATTCGTAAGCCTCGTCTGGCTGGTTTTTTTGTCCGACTCTCTGTTGCCTGTGCTTTTGTCGCACAGGCACCTTTGTCATCTGCCGAACTCTATTTTAATCCGCGTTTTTTAGCGGATGATCCCCAGGCTGTGGCTGATTTATCGCGTTTTGAAAATGGGCAAGAGTTACCGCCGGGGACGTATCGCGTCGATATCTATTTGAATAATGGTTATATGGCGACGCGTGACGTCACGTTTAATACGGGTGACAGTAAACAAGGGATTGTCCCTTGCCTGACTCGCGCTCAACTCGCCAGTATGGGGCTGAATACAGCTTCTGTCTCCGGTATGAATCTGCTGGCGGATGATGCCTGCGTGCCATTAACCACAATGATCCATGACGCTACTGCGCATTTAGATGTTGGTCAGCAGCGACTCAACCTGACGATCCCTCAGGCATTTATGAGTAATCGCGCGCGTGGTTATATTCCTCCTGAGTTATGGGATCCCGGTATTAATGCCGGATTGCTCAATTATAACTTCAGTGGAAATAGTGTGCAGAATCGGGTTGGGGGTAACAGCCATTATGCATATTTAAACCTACAGAGTGGGTTAAATATTGGTGCATGGCGTTTACGCGACAATACCACCTGGAGTTATAACAGTAGCGACAGTTCATCAGGTAGCAAAAATAAATGGCAGCATATCAATACCTGGCTTGAGCGAGACATCATTCCGTTACGTTCCCGGCTGACGCTGGGTGATGGTTATACCCAGGGCGATATTTTCGATGGTATTAACTTTCGCGGCGCACAATTGGCCTCAGATGACAATATGTTACCCGATAGCCAAAGAGGATTTGCCCCGGTGATCCACGGTATTGCGCGTGGTACTGCACAGGTCACTATTAAACAAAATGGGTATGACATTTATAATAGTACGGTGCCACCGGGGCCTTTTACCATCAACGATATCTATGCCGCAGGTAATAGTGGTGACTTGCAGGTAACGATTAAAGAGGCTGACGGTAGCACGCAGATCTTTACCGTACCCTATTCGTCAGTCCCGCTTTTGCAACGTGAAGGGCATACACGTTATTCCATTACGGCAGGAGAATACCGTAGTGGAAATGCGCAACAGGAAAAACCCCGCTTTTTCCAGAGTACATTACTCCACGGCCTTCCGGCTGGCTGGACAATATATGGTGGAACGCAACTGGCGGATCGTTATCGTGCTTTTAATTTCGGTATCGGGAAAAACATGGGGGCACTGGGCGCTCTGTCGGTGGATATGACGCAGGCTAATGCCACACTTCCCGATGACAGTCAGCATGACGGGCAATCGGTGCGTTTTCTTTATAACAAATCGCTCAATGAGTCAGGCACGAATATTCAGTTAGTGGGTTACCGCTATTCGACCAGCGGATATTTTAATTTCGCTGATACAACATACAGTCGAATGAATGGCTACAACATCGAAACACAGGATGGTGTTATTCAGGTTAAGCCGAAATTCACCGACTATTACAACCTCGCTTATAACAAACGCGGGAAATTACAGCTCACTGTTACTCAGCAACTCGGGCGCACATCAACACTGTATTTGAGTGGTAGCCATCAAACTTATTGGGGAACAAGTAATGTCGATGAGCAATTCCAGGCTGGATTAAATACTGCGTTCGAAGATATCAACTGGACGCTCAGCTATAGCCTGACGAAAAACGCCTGGCAAAAAGGACGGGATCAGATGTTAGCTCTTAACGTCAACATTCCTTTCAGCCACTGGCTGCGTTCTGACAGTAAATCTCAGTGGCGACATGCCAGTGCCAGCTACAGCATGTCGCACGATCTCAACGGTCGGATGACCAATCTGGCTGGTGTATACGGTACGTTGCTGGAAGACAACAACCTCAGCTATAGCGTGCAAACCGGCTATGCCGGGGGAGGCGATGGTAATAGCGGAAGTACAGGCTACGCCACGCTGAATTATCGCGGTGGCTACGGCAATGCCAACATCGGTTACAGCCATAACGATGATATTAAGCAGTTCTATTACGGAGTCAGCGGTGGGGTATTGGCTCATGCCAATGGCATAACGCTGGGGCAGCCGTTAAACGATACGGTGGTGCTTGTTAAAGCGCCTGGCGCAAAAGATGCAAAAGTCGAAAACCAGACGGGGGTGCGTACCGACTGGCGCGGTTATGCCGTGCTGCCTTATGCCACTGAATATCGCGAAAATAGAGTGGCGCTGGATACCAATACCCTGGCTGATAACGTCGATTTAGATAACGCGGTCGCTAACGTTGTTCCCACCCGTGGGGCAATTGTGCGAGCAGAGTTTAAAGCGCGCGTTGGAATAAAACTGCTCATGACGCTAACCCACAATAATAAGCCGCTGCCGTTTGGGGCGATGGTCACATCAGAGAGCAGCCAGAGTAGCGGCATTGTTGCGGATAATGGCCAGGTTTATCTCAGCGGAATGCCTTTAGCGGGAAAAGTTCAGGTGAAATGGGGAGAAGGGGAGAATGCTCACTGTGTCGCCAATTATCAACTGCCACCAGAGAGTCAGCAGCAGTTATTAACTCAGCTATCAGCTGAATGTCGTTAAGGGGGCGTGATGAAAAGCAAACCTTTTTATCTTCTCTGCGTTTTTTTGTGGCTGGTTGTCAGTCACGCCAGAGCCGCAGATAGCACAATTACTATTCGCGGCTATGTCAGGGATAACGGCTGTAGTGTGGCCGCTGAATCAACCAATTTTACCGTTGATCTGATGGAAAACGCGGCGAAGCAATTTAGCAACATTGGGGCGACGACTCCAGCCGTTCCTTTTCGTATTTTGCTGTCACCCTGTGGTAATGCCGTTTCCGCCGTAAAGGTTGGGTTTACCGGTGTTTCAGATAGCCACAATGCCAACCTGCTTGCACTTGAAAATACGGTGTCAGCGGCCGCAGGGCTGGGAATACAGCTTCTGAATGAGCAACAAAATCAGATACCCCTTAATGCCCCATCGTCCGCGATTTCGTGGACGACCCTGACGCCGGGTAAACCAAATACGCTGAATTTTTACGCCCGGCTAATGGCGACACAGGTGCCTGTCACTGCGGGGCATATCAATGCCACGGCAACCTTTACTCTTGAATATCAGTAACTGGAGATGCTCATGAAATGGCGCAAACGTGGGTATTTATTGGCGGCAATGTTGGCGCTCGCAAGTGCGACGATACAGGCAGCCGATGTCACCATCACGGTGAACGGTAAGGTCGTCGCCAAACCGTGCACAGTTTCCACCACCAATGCCACGGTAGATCTCGGCGATCTTTATTCTTTTAGCCTGATATCTGCCGGAGCGGCATCGGCCTGGCATGATGTTGCGCTTGAGTTGACTAATTGTCCGGTGGGAACGTCCAGGGTCACCGCCAGCTTCAGCGGGGCAGCCGACAGCACCGGATATTATAAAAACCAGGGAACCGCGCAAAATATCCAGTTAGAGCTACAGGATGACAGCGGCAACACATTGAACACCGGCGCAACCAAAACTGTTCATGTGGATGATTCCTCACAATCAGCGCACTTCCCGTTACAAGTCAGAGCATTGACGGTAAATGGCGGTGCCACTCAGGGAACCATTCAGGCAGTGATTAGCATCACCTATACCTACAGCTGAACCCGAAGAGATGATTGTAATGAAACGAGTTATTACCTTGTTTGCTGTACTGCTGATGGGCTGGTCGGTAAATGCCTGGTCATTCGCCTGTAAAACCGCCAATGGCACAGCTATCCCAATTGGCGGTGGCAGCGCCAATGTCTATGTCAGCCTTGCGCCCGCCGTGAATGTGGGGCAAAACCTGGTCGTGGATCTTTCGACGCAGATCTTTTGCCATAACGATTACCCGGAAACCATTACAGACTATGTCACACTGCAACGAGGTTCAGCTTATGGCGGTGTGTTATCTAATTTTTCCGGAACCGTAAAATATAATGGTAGTAGCTATCCTTTCCCGACCACCAGCGAAACGCCGCGCATTGTTTATAATTCGAGAACGGATAAGCCCTGGCCGGTGGCGCTTTATCTGACGCCTGTCAGCAGTGCGGGTGGCGTTGCGATTAAGGCAGGCTCATTAATTGCCGTGCTTATTTTGCGACAGACCAACAACTATAACAGCGATGATTTCCAGTTCGTCTGGAATATTTACGCCAATAATGATGTGGTGGTGCCCACTGGCGGCTGTGATGTTTCCGCTCGTGATGTCACCGTTACACTGCCGGACTATCCCGGTTCGGTGCCGATTCCTCTTACCGTTTATTGTGCGAAAAGCCAAAACCTGGGGTATTACCTTTCAGGCACAACAGCAGATGCGGGCAACTCGATTTTCACCAATACCGCGTCGTTTTCGCCAGCACAGGGAGTCGGCGTACAGTTGACGCGCAACGGAACGATTATTCCAGCGAATAGCACTGTGTCATTAGGGGCAGTAGGGACTTCGGCGGTAAATCTGGGATTAACGGCAAATTACGCACGTACTGGAGGGCAGGTGACTGCAGGTAATGTGCAGTCGATTATTGGTGTTACTTTTGTTTATCAATAAAGAAATCACAGGGCTTGCTAATGCTGGTACGTAATATTACGTGATGCGCCAGGCTACCTGCAAAACCTGCATGTTAGCCCTTTGTAGGCCAGATAAGACGCGCCAGCGTCGCATCTGGCATAAACAAAGCGCACTTTGCTGGTCTGTTCCCCTCACCCTAACCCTCTCCCCGGAGGGGCGAGGGGACTGTCTGGGCACATTTTTAGACTTTGTCATCAGTCAGAGCCTGCCATTGGCAGGCTCTGGTGTTCTTTTACGCTACCATGCTGATAATCAACACAATAATCAGCCCAACCACGGAGTTGACCAGTTCCAGCAGACCCCAGGTTTTTAACGTGTCTTTTACCGACAGGTCAAAATAACCCTTAAACAACCAGAAAGATGCATCGTTAATGTGGGTGAGGGTGTTGGAACCCGCAGCCGTCGCCAGCACCAGCAGCGCCGGATTCACGCCAACCAGTTGACCGGTTGCCGGATCAAGGATTGCAGCACTGATAATCCCGGCGGCAGTCATCGCCGAAACCACACCCTGACCGGTCGCCAGACGAATCAGTACGGTGATCAGCCACGCCATGATGTAGGGCGAAATATTGCCATGCGACATCAACATGCCGATGGTGTCACCAATGCCGGTGTCGATGATGGTCTGCTTCAGTACGCCGCCAGCACCGATGATCAGAATCACCATCGCAATGCTTTTTACTGCGCTTTCAAAGGCGTTCATCACCCACTGCATATCGTGCCCGCGCGCGGTGCCAAAGAGTACGAACGCAACAACCATCGCAATAAACATCGCAATCGGCGAGGAACCAATAAAGTTAACCACTTCCCACGCAGGCGTGTCTTTTACCAGCCAGATATTGGCGATGGTGGTGGAGATCATAATGATCGCCGGGATCAGCGGCACCAGAATCGAAACACCGAAAGAAGGCAGATTGTTCATATCTACCGGTTGATCTGCTTTCAGAAATGACGGCGTTGGGCGTTCCAGATTACCGAGGAACTTCGGCAGGATCAGACCTGCGCAGATTACACTTGGGATCGTCACCAGTACGCCATAGATATAAACCATCCCCATATCCGCGCCATAAGCGTTCACCAGCGCCACCGGACCCGGCTGCGGTGGGAACAATGAATGTGCGGTAGTGGCAGCTGCTACTGCCGGAATAGCCAGTTTCAGGAACGGGATTTTAGCTTCGGCTGCAATCACGATCACCAGCGGTGCCAACATGATAAAGGCCACTTCATAGAACATCGCCAGACCGAAAATCAGGCCGATGATAATCACCGATATCTGAACATAGCGCAGACCGAGACGCGCCAGCAGCGTGTGCGCTATCTGGTGCGCCGCGCCCGAGTCGACCATCAATTTACCGATGACCGCACCGAATACCACGATGATCGCCAGTTCCCCCAGCGTGTTGCCGAAGCCCGCTTTCATGGTGTGAAGCAGCGACATCAAGTCCATACCCGCCAGCATCCCGACGGACAGCGCCGCCACTAGCAAAGCCACCATTGAATTGATTTTGAACTTCAAATTCAGTACCAGCATCAGGCCAATGCCGAATACCACCCAGAGAATGTTAAGCACATGCATAACGTTTTACCTTACCTGGTTGAACCGTTGTTATTTTGGGCGACATGTTATGCAAATTGGTCAACCATTGTTGCGATGAATATCACATACCCTGATCAATAACCGTTGTTTACCCTTTGCTGTAATTTGCAACAACCGGCAGGAGAGTAGATTTCTTGTGATGTGGTTAACCAATTTTAGAATCCGGGTTGACATGTCTTACCAAAAGGTAGAACTTATACGCCATCTCATCCGGTGCGACGCCACGGCTGTGGTCTGGTTGTTCATCCGGATACCTAAACAACTCCGGGGTTCCGCGTCTCTTCGCTGTGGAACCCACTATGTGAAAGAGGAAAAATCATGGAACAGACCTGGCGCTGGTACGGCCCAAACGATCCGGTTTCTTTAGCTGATGTCCGTCAGGCGGGCGCAACTGGCGTGGTTACCGCGCTGCACCATATCCCGAACGGCGAAGTATGGTCCGTAGAAGAGATCCTCAAACGCAAGGCGATCGTTGAAGATGCTGGCCTGGTGTGGTCTGTCGTAGAAAGCGTGCCAATTCACGAAGATATCAAAACCCATACCGGCAACTATGAGCAGTGGATCGCTAACTATCAGCAGACCCTGCGCAACCTTGCGCAGTGCGGTATTCGCACTGTGTGCTACAACTTCATGCCTGTGCTCGACTGGACCCGTACTGACCTCGAATACGTACTGCCGGACGGCTCCAAAGCCCTGCGTTTCGACCAGATCGAATTTGCTGCGTTTGAAATGCATATCCTGAAGCGTCCAGGCGCGGAAGCGGATTACACCGAAGAAGAAATTGCTCAGGCTGCTGAACGCTTCGCCACTATGAGCGACGAAGACAAAGCTCGTCTGACCCGTAACATCATTGCTGGTCTGCCGGGCGCGGAAGAAGGCTACACCCTCGACCAGTTCCGTAAGCACCTGGAGCTGTACAAAGATATCGACAAAGCGAAGCTGCGCGAAAACTTTGCGGTCTTCCTGAAAGCCATTATTCCGGTTGCCGAAGAAGTTGGTGTGCGTATGGCTGTTCACCCGGACGATCCGCCGCGCCCGATCCTCGGCCTGCCGCGCATTGTTTCCACCATTGAAGATATGCAGTGGATGGTTGATACCGTAAACAGCATGGCGAACGGTTTCACCATGTGCACCGGTTCTTACGGCGTGCGTGCTGACAACGATCTGGTTGATATGATCAAGCAGTTCGGTCCGCGTATTTACTTCACCCATCTGCG
>NZ_SZVK01000140.1:0-308 GCF_005280595.1 Escherichia sp. MR
GGAGACGAGAACATGTACTGTACTGTTAAAGAAATCATCCGCGATGTACTGGATACAGACGTGCCGGACAGTGAATGCGTTTTTGCCGTGGTGCTGACACGTGGGGATGTGCGTCACATAGCCCAGGACTGGAGTCTGACAGACGATGAGCTGGAAACCGTCATGCAGCGGCTGGACGATGCCTTTGAATATGGTGCGGATGTCAGCATTGTTCACGACGTTGTTCGTGAACTGATGGAAGAAAAGCGCGCCAGCCGTCATGTGACAGTCCCGGCGGTGATGCTGGAAAAAGTGATGGCGCTGGCAGG
>NZ_SZVK01000141.1:0-300 GCF_005280595.1 Escherichia sp. MR
AACGGTCTGCGTTGTCGGGAAGATACGTGATCTGATCCTTCAACTCAGCAAAAGTTCGATTTATTCAACAAAGCCCTGCAAAGACTGCGAAATGCGAATGAACGAGGCACATATTCAGCACCAGATGTTCATTAAATATCAATTTTGTTGCTTAATTAACCGATTGAAATAACGTGTGAATTTTAGTGTTGACACTCGCAGTGTCACTCAGTAATATTTGCCTCGTTCTCACGATTCCTCTGTAGTTCAGTCGGTAGAACGGCGGACTGTTAATCCGTATGTCACTGGTTCGAGTCCAGT
>NZ_SZVK01000142.1:0-299 GCF_005280595.1 Escherichia sp. MR
GCATCAGCACTCACGGTACGGTCAAACCAGTTTGCACCGTTCACCATGTGGAAACGGTCGCCATCCGGCATCATGTAGCCGCCACCGTCCGGCAGGCGGATGAAGTGCCAGAATCCGCCTTCGTATTCCGGCATCATTTTTTTCGCCAGCGCGTACACAGACGCCTCGACATACAGAAAATCCTGGCCAAACAGGTAAGGCAGAAAGAAGAGGCGGTCGCATTCTTCAACATTCAGAGTGACAGGTTTCGCATATTGCATGATGTTTTCCTCCGTTGTTCACATATTCCGCGACACCGG
>NZ_SZVK01000143.1:0-292 GCF_005280595.1 Escherichia sp. MR
TCACTGCGAAAGAACATCCGTCCGTCAGAATACGGTGCATCCACCTGCAACATGGTGGTGTGCGCTTTCAGGTCGGAATAGCCACCGGTGCCGCTCGATCCCCAGTAGTCGTGCTCCAGGGTGACGTTAAGATCCTGCTGGCGATAGAGATCCGCCGCATCGCTGCGCACGCCGCGCTTCAGCCAGTCGTCCTTCTCATCGTTACGGGTCAGACGGGTAAAGGTGTCGTTATCCTGCGGACGCGTCGTGGTCACACCGGATGCGACCATCGCGTCTTTGTAGGTTTCCAGCG
>NZ_SZVK01000144.1:0-291 GCF_005280595.1 Escherichia sp. MR
GGCGCTGGGCCAGGCATATTCTCAGAATGGCGATCGTGCTAATGCGGTGGCGAATCTGGAAAAAGCCCTCGCGCTGGATCCGCACAACAGCAACAACGACAAATGGAACAGTCTGCTGAAGGTGAATCGCTACTGGCTGGCGATCCAGCAGGGCGATGCTGCGCTGAAAGCCAATAATCCCGACCGGGCAGAACGCCTGTTCCAGCAGGCGCGCAATGTCGATAACGCCGACAGCTATGCGGTGCTGGGGCTGGGCGATGTGGCGATGGCGCGCAAAGATTATCCCGCCGC
>NZ_SZVK01000145.1:0-287 GCF_005280595.1 Escherichia sp. MR
TACGGCGTGCGTGCTGACAACGATCTGGTTGATATGATCAAGCAGTTCGGTCCGCGTATTTACTTCACCCATCTGCGTTCCACCATGCGTGAAGATAACCCGAAAACCTTCCACGAAGCGGCGCACCTGAACGGTGACGTTGATATGTACGAAGTGGTGAAAGCGATTGTTGAAGAAGAACACCGTCGTAAAGCGGAAGGCAAAGAAGACCTGATCCCGATGCGTCCGGACCACGGTCATCAGATGCTGGACGACCTGAAGAAGAAAACCAACCCAGGTTACTCCGC
>NZ_SZVK01000146.1:0-285 GCF_005280595.1 Escherichia sp. MR
AGAAGTGAAACGCCGTAGCGCCGATGGTAGTGTGGGGTCTCCCCATGCGAGAGTAGGGAACTGCCAGGCATCAAATTTAGCGTGCTGATATGGCTCAGTTGGTAGAGCGCACCCTTGGTAAGGGTGAGGTCCCCAGTTCGACTCTGGGTATCAGCACCACTTTTTAGGTTAAAGTTCGGCAGATTAGAAAAGAATTTGTCTGGCGGCAGTAGCGCGGTGGTCCCACCTGACCCCATGCCGAACTCAGAAGTGAAACGCCGTAGCGCCGATGGTAGTGTGGGGTCT
>NZ_SZVK01000147.1:0-281 GCF_005280595.1 Escherichia sp. MR
TCCACTTCCGTCAGGCCAAGAATGGCATCAACGTTAGCTGGCTCCCGCGTCAGGACATTCTGATACGCCGCGCGGGCAGCGGTGTCATCACGTCGCTGCTGTGCCCAGTCGGCCAGGGTGAGGTCAATGCGCGTGGACGGTGGCTGCTGGCGCAGCATCGCTTCCGCTTCTGCCTCTTTACCGCTTTCACGCAGGCGGCTGGCGGTTTCCAGTACCTGATCGCTTTGCAGGCGGTTTGCCAGTTCCTGAATATTGCTGTTCCACTGCGCGCGCGGCAGGCT
>NZ_SZVK01000148.1:0-276 GCF_005280595.1 Escherichia sp. MR
TGATAGAAACAGAAGCCACTGGAGCACCTCAAAAACACCATCATACACTAAATCAGTAAGTTGGCAGCATCACCCAGTTCCGCTGGTAATTCATAGCCTGTTTTTCCCAGATATTCAGCCGGAATAATAACGACTGGCATCGCCATATCGATACAAGTCACCGGGACATCGTCAAAATAATCAATCTGTTTATCTGTCGGGGTAATGACTCTAACTTATTGATAGTGTTTTATGTTCAGATAATGCCCGATGACTTTGTCATGCAGCTCCACCGAT
>NZ_SZVK01000149.1:0-271 GCF_005280595.1 Escherichia sp. MR
TGATAGAAACAGAAGCCACTGGAGCACCTCAAAAACACCATCATACACTAAATCAGTAAGTTGGCAGCATCACCTTGCGGGAGTTATAAATCCAGTTGGCTTCCACGAAAGGCTGGAAGGAACGCGCTTTATGATCATCAATAGCATTATGACCTTGCAGGTACGCTTTCACCCCCAGACGCGTTTGCAGGTTACCTTCGGTGCTGTCCTCAACCAGAGTGCCATTGTCTTCAGTATGATTGTCTGCCTTCACATCCATCCACGTCAGTTG
>NZ_SZVK01000014.1:0-99912 GCF_005280595.1 Escherichia sp. MR
TCGGTGGAGCTGCATGACAAAGTCATCGGGCATTATCTGAACATAAAACACTATCAATAAGTTGGAGTCATTACCTGGATTTACCGGGATTGATCGCTAAAGAAACGGATATTGAAAATTATGTTATTATCGTAGGGGAGTCTGTACGGCGCAGTAATATGAGTTTGTATGGCTTTGGTATCAATACCACGCCTGTACAAAATGAGATTGGACCACAGGCGCTTATCTTTGATAATGCAGTTTCTCCAGCGGCGGCAACAGTAACTTCTGTTCCGATGATCCTCAGTAAAGCGACAACAGAAAGTTTTACCACTGCGGACTTATCAAATAATGTTATTGCCGTAGCTAATAAAGTGGGGTATCAGACTACCTGGTTAAGTACCGTGGGTATGTCCGGGAAGCATAATAACTATATTACGCTCATTGGTCGTTCCAGTAATAATACACATTGGGTAAGCGAGGAATACGATGATAGCCTTCTGCCGTTGTTGGATGAAGCATTAAAAGTCAAGGGTAAGAAATTAATACTGCTACATGGTAATGGTAGCCATGAAATTGCCTGTACACGCTACCCTGAATGGGCAGATAAAATTAAAACTGGGGATAAATACGAGGATTGCTACAACAACTCCATACGATTTACCGATTACATCATTGGCGAAATCATGAAAAGACTGGAGGGAAGTAAATCCTCATTACTCTATTTTTCTGACCACGGTCTGGAGAAAAATCCCAATATTCCATCGTATTATATGCACGCCGCAGATACTCCCAGTAAAGAAGCCTACGATGTACCGCAATTTATCTGGTATAGCCAGGCTGCTATCGCCAGTCAACCGCGTAAACTTGGACACATTCAAGAAGTTTATTCATTGCTTAATAACTATGCGATGATTCTTGACTGGCTGGGCATCTCTACCCACGAAGAGCATTGCAATTCGCCATTATCTCAGTGTTATCGTCCGCACTCCTCTATTCCAGTAACTGATGGCACCCGTGCCAAAATATTTGAATATAAAGATCTGCGAGACACCTTTACATCACCGAAGAAAAAGGTTTCTTATCGCGAAGCCAGTCCGAATCCGCTGTAATTTTATGCTGAGAGGACATCGCCAGATGTCCCCTGATGATTACTAAGGAAACAACAAACATTACTCTGGCGTAAAACATACTTTGTTAAAGGGCTGTAGCGTATCAGAATGCAGAAACGCATTAGTTGTGTTGGGCGGGTAAGGCGTTCACGCCGCATCCGCCATGAACAAATAGCACGTTGCTAACAATCTGCACAAACCAAAGAACTTAACTGAACATCACATCGCCGCTTCATTTTTCGCCCGTAGCTTCTTCGCCTGACTTTCCAGTACCAGATAACAAATCAGCGCCAGCAGCAGCGGGATAAAGTAGTACAGGACACGGTAAGCGAGTAGAGCGGCGATAATCGTTCCTTTTGATGTATGTTCCCCTGCCAGTAGCGCGATAAACACCGCTTCCAGCACGCCAATCCCCGCCGGAATATGCACGAGGACGCCAGCAATACTACTAACCAGCAACACGCCCAGTACAAAGAAATAGTTCACGCTTTGACCGAGTAACAGCCATATAATCGCTCCCATTACCATCCAGTTAACGCTGGAAATCAGCATCTGGGCAAGGGCGAATTTCCATGAAGGTAGCACCAGCTTTTGCCCCTTGATGGTCATATGGCGGTGTTTAGCGAAAGCGCAAAACCATAAATAGACTGCAATTATCAGCAGCAAACCAATGCCGAGAATACTCAGCGTGGTTTGATCGATATACCAGTGATCCGGCAGTTCCACCACGCCCACGGTAAAAATAATCCCGGCCAGCAAAATATAGCCCAGCCAGTTGGTGGTAATACTCAGCGAGAAAATCCGTGTAATAGTGCTACCCGGTAATCCCAGGCGGGAGTAAAGACGATAGCGCATACCAATGCCGCCAACCCAGGTACTAAGCGTCAGGTTGAAGGCGTAGCAGATAAACGACACCAGCATCACCTGACGTTTCGCCAGTTTATGACCGCAGTAAGAGCGAGCGAGCAGGTCATAGCAGCCGTAAATCAGATAACTGACGACCACCAGCCCGACCGCACTGAGCAGCGCAACGCGATTGTAGTCACGGATGACCTTCCAGACCTCTTCCCAGTCCACCTTTTTGGCGTAGACCACCAGCAACACAATCACCGCGATAAAAAACAGCCAGGTGAGGATCTTCTTTACTAAGCGCCAGCGCGGGTGTGATTTACTCATCAGGGTTTCACCCCCGTATTTTCAGTTTCTACCCGATCCTGAGTTTCCATTGCCGGCTGCGCGGGCGGATCAACTTGCGCCAGACGTGGCGTGTGCGCCGGAAGCCAGCCCACCAGTGCCGGGAAATGGCGTAAAAAGTGGAATGCCAGCACGCTTTTGGTCAGGTTCCACCAGGTGCGTTTTGGCAGCATGGTCTCATCGACCTGCTGACAATCTGCGGCGATAATGCTGTTCAGATTATCGCGCAGCGTCTGGTTAAAATGACGATCGTGGATGATGACATTTGCTTCGAGATTCAGTGACAAACTGAGCGGATCGAGATTACTGGACCCTACTGTCGCCCAGTGATCGTCCATCAACGCCACTTTGCCGTGGAGCGGGCGGCGGCGGTACTCAAAAACCTGAACGCCGCCTTTAACCAGATAGTTATACAGCAAACGCGCACCGACTCTGACAATCGGCATATCCGGTTCGCCCTGAATGATCAGTTTGATCCGCACCCCGCGCCGTGCCGCTTTACGCAAGGCGTGTAAAAATCGATAGCCGGGGAAGAAGTAGGCGTTGGCGATAATCACTTCCCGCCGCGCCTGAGTGAGCATTTTCAGATAGTGACGTTCGATATCATCGCGATGTTCTTCGTTATCGCGCCAGACCAGCAATACCTGCGCTTCTCCCGGCTGGCGGTTCTCTTCCGCTTTGTGATGACGTCGCCACCAGCGTCGTGCCGCGCTCTGTCCTGGCAGGTTTTCCAGTTCAAATTGCAGAATATCTTCGACAATTGGCCCTTCGAGGCGTACCGCGTAATCCTGTTTAGCCTCTGGACCGTAGCTGGACATATGCTCGGCGGAGTAATTCAGCCCGCCAATAAAGGCGATACGTGCGTCGATCACCACAATTTTGCGATGCATCCGGCGAAACACATTGGTGCGCATACCGAACAGGCGAGGGCGGGGATCGTAATAACGAAACACCACGCCAGCCGCCGTCAGTTCATTGACAAACTCATCGCTGAGATCCGGCGAACCGTAGCCATCCAGCAAGACTTCCGCTTTAACCCCGCGTCGTGCAGCGTCCAGCAATGCTGCGTGTAATTGTTTACCGACGTCATCCTCGAACCAGATAAACGTTTCAAGAATAATGCGTTCTTGCGCCTCACCAATCGCTTTAAATACAGCGGGATAATATTGCTCGCCGTTCTCCAGCAACTGGATCTTATTGCCTTCGCGCCAGCTACATTTCATAAATGAATCTCCGCACTTAAAGGGGCATGATCAGAAAGGTGTCGCCATGTCCGCAGCGGCAACGCGGTTGGCGCGCTGGCGCTGGCATTTTTGACATAGATCCTGTCCAGACGTAGTAGAGGAAATTGCACTGGAAACGTGCGCGCCGGGCGTCCGTGGGCGCGGGTAAATATCTCATCCAACCCGGCCTGTACTTTTAAGGGATGATTGGCTTTTTGCCGCCAGTCGTTGAAATCACCCGCCACTAAAACGGGTTCGTCGGGCGGAAGCTGGTTCACCCATTCGGCGAGCATCGCAAGCTGCGCCTGACGGTGCGCCTCACGCAGGCCAAGATGCACGCACATCACATGAATCGCTTTCCCGGTCACCGGTGGCACAATGCGGCAATACAGTACGCCACGTTTTTCCGCTCCATCGACAGAAACATCACGATTTTCATAATGTTCAATGGGATAGCGTGACAGCACCGCGTTTCCGTGATGCCCTTCTGGATACACAGCATTGCGACCGTAGGCAAAATCGCTCCACATGGTGTCGGCAAGAAACTCGTAGTGCGAGGTATCGGGCCAGTTTTCCACATGCAGCGGATGAACTTCGTGCGCGCCCATCACTTCCTGCAGGCAAACAATATCGGCGCTGACGGTGCGCACGGCGTCGCGAAGTTCCGGCAAAATGAAGCGTCGGTTAAACGCGGTAAAGCCTTTGTGAATATTGATGGTGAGTACCTTGAACGAAAATTGTTGTGTTTGATCGGGCATAATTTTCCTGTCTTTGCCTCTTATCTCATTGAAATAGTGTAGTCGGCGTCACAAAAAGGTGCGGTCTTACGGAATTTTCCGTAAAGTTCGGTACTCTGAGTTAGTAGAGATAAATTCTTCAGGAGAGAAGCCATGAAGTGGCAACAACGTGTTCGTGTCGCAACTGGCCTAAGTTGCTGGCAGATTATGTTGCATTTACTGGTAGTGGCGCTGCTGGTGGTGGGCTGGATGAGTAAAACCCTGGTTCACGTCGGCGTGGGATTGTGCGTGCTGTATTGCGTAACGGTAGTGATGATGCTGGTGTTTCAGCGCCACCCCGAACAACGCTGGCGCGAGGTGGCAGACGTACTGGAAGAGCTGACCACCACCTGGTATTTTGGCGCAGCGCTGATTGTGCTGTGGCTGTTGTCCCGCGTACTGGAAAACAACTATTTGCTGGCAATTGCAGGGCTGGCGATCCTTGCCGGCCCGGCGGTGGTGTCGTTACTGGCGAAAGATAAAAAGTTACATCACCTTGCGTCTAAACATCGCGTACGCCGCTGACCCTGTCGTGGCCGTTATCACCAGTAGCGGCCACAAACTGTTCCACACAATATCCAGACTCGCATCCTTCAAATAAATCTGCTTGGTAATGTCCGTAAAGTGGCGGATAGGGTTAATCCACGTCAGGTTTTGCAGCCATACCGGCATGTTCTCCACCGGTGAAACGTAACCGGAAAGCAGAATGGCGGGCATCATAAAGACGAATACGCCGATAAACGCCTGCTGTTGCGTTGCACAGAGTGATGAAATCAGCAGACCGAATCCCACCAGTGACAAACCGTAAATCACCATCGTAAAGTAGAACAGCGCCAGCGATCCGGCGAAGGGGATTTGATACGCCCAGATACCAATCGCCAGCACAATGGTGGCCTGAAACGTGGCGACAATTAACGCCGGTACGGCTTTACCGATGAATATCTGCCAGGTGGTGAGGGGCGAAACCAGTAGCTGATCGAGCGTTCCCTGTTCACGTTCGCGGGCGACAGAAAGTGAAGTGACGATCATCACGCCGATAGTGGTGATCATGGCGATCAGTGATGGCACCACAAACCATTTGTAGTCGAGATTTGGGTTATACCAGTTGCGTACCACCAGTTCGCTGTTGTTGGGTTTCGGTTTTCCTTCCAGCAGCTCCTGCTGATAGTTTTTGACGATCTGTTGCAGGTAGTTGGCGGCGATTTGCGCACTGTTGGAGTTACGCCCGTCGAGAATTAACTGCAACGGTGCGGTCTGGAAAGTATCCAGTTTGCGTGAGAAGTCAGCCGGGAAACGCACCAGCAGTAGCGCCTTTTGCGTATCGATAGTTGGGCGGATCTCCTGCGGACTTTTCAACAGCAGCACATGGGTAAAGGCGCTGGCGCGGGCAAAACGCTGGGTCAGCTCCACCGAATGCTCGCCGTTATCTTCATCGTAGATGGCGATGGTGGCGTTGGTCACTTCCAGCGTGGCGGCAAACGGAAACAGGATCACCTGAATCAGCACGGGTAAAATCAGAATCGCCCGCGTCTGCGGTTCGCGCAGCAGCGACTGCAATTCTTTGCGGATTAATGTCCATAAGCGATGAAACATGCTCTTCTCCCTAATCCAGCCGACGTTTGGTTTTCAGCCACGTCAGGCCGATAAACATCACCGCCGAAGCGATCAAAAACAGCACATTCACTACCAGCACCACCGGAATATTCCCGGCGAGGAACAGGCTTTGCAGGGTGCTGACGAAATAACGTGCGGGAATAATGTACGTCACCGCGCGGATCACCGCTGGCATACTGTCTATCTGAAATATAAAGCCGGAAAGCATAATCGACGGCAGGAAAGCGGCGTTCAGTGCCACCTGAGCGGCGTTGAACTGGTTGCGGGTAATCGTAGAAATCAGCAGCCCCATCCCCAGCGTACTGAGTAAAAACAGGCTGGTGATAAAAAACAGGATCAGCAGCGAACCGCGATAGGGCACGCCGAGAATAAACACCGACACCAGCATACAGAGCAGCATCGCCAGCATACCGAGGAAATAATAGGGGATCAGCTTACACAGCAGCAGTTCCGTGCAGGTAATCTCCGTAGAGAGCAAAGCCTCCATAGTGCCGCGCTCCCACTCCCGCGCCACCACCAGCGAGGTGAGGATCGCGCCGATGACCGTCATGATAATGGTTACCGCTCCGGGGATAATAAAGTGCTGGCTTATCGCCGCCGGGTTAAACCAGTAGCGTGTCTGGACGTCGATAAGCGGTTCAAAGGTCTGCCCGTTGTCCTCTGCCCGCTGCATTTGCCAGATCTGCCAGATCCCTTCGACATAACCCTGCACAAAGTTGGCGGTATTCGGTTCGCTGCCGTCAGTGATCACCTGAATCGGCGCGGTCGCGTTGGCGCGCTCCATCTGTTCGGCGAAATCCACGGGAATCACCACCAGACCACGAATTTTCCCCGCCTGCATTTTGGCGATCAGTTCCTGACGGTTATCGCTGATGGTGGCGTCAATATAGGGCGAGCCGGTCATAGTGTGGGTGAAATCCAGCGCCGCTTCGCTACGCTGCTCCAGCAAAATCCCGACGCGCAGCTTGCTGGAGTCGAGGTTAATGCCGTAACCAAAAATAAACAGCAGCAACAGCGGGATCACCACCGCAATCAGCCAGCTACTTGGATCGCGAATGATCTGCCGCGTCTCTTTGACGCACAGCGCCCGCACGCGACGCCAGGAAAGGATCGGATTACTCATTGCCATGCTCCTTATCCCAGTCGTGGATCAATTGAATAAAGGCTTGCTCCATAGTGGGATCGGGTTGCTCATCGTTAGCCGACTGCGCTTTCAAATCGTCCGGTGTACCGCTGGCAATCAGCTTCCCGCGATATACCAGCCCGATGCGGTCGCAATATTCCGCTTCATCCATAAAGTGGGTGGTGACCATCACCGTGACGCCTTTCTCTACCATGCTGTTGATATGCAGCCAGAACTCGCGGCGGGTGAGGGGATCGACGCCGGAGGTCGGTTCATCAAGAAACAGAATGTCCGGTTCGTGCATTAGCGAGCAGGCCAGCGCCAGCCGCTGTTTAAAACCTAATGGCAGTTCATCGGTCGCGTGGGAAGCGATACTTTTCAGGCCAAATGCCTCGCTCATACGGGAGATTTTTTCGTTCTGCGCCCGACCGCGTAAGCCATACACACCAGAGAAAAAGCGTAAATTCTGTTCGACCGTCAGGTTGCCGTAGAGCGAAAACTTTTGCGCCATATAGCCGAGATGCTGGCGCGCTTTCCCAGAACTCTCTTTCAGATCCATCCCCAGCACCAGCGCCTGGCCGGAAGTCGGCACCAGCAAACCGCACATCATCTTAAAGGTGGTCGATTTGCCCGCGCCGTTTGGCCCCAGCAAACCAAAAATCTCCCCGCGTTTAACGGCAAAGTTGACGTGATCGGTGGCGGCAAAATCACCAAATTTCTTGGTCAGTTCTTTCGCTTCGATCACCGTCTCGCCAGGTGTACCTTCCACCGTATGCAATATTGCACCCAGCGGCGATTCTGAGGTTCCGGCACCGCCCAGCAAATCAATAAACGCATCTTCAAAACGCGGCGTAGTTTCGTTGATGTTGATTTCCGGTATCCCGTCGGCATGGCGAATATCGTCTGGTGTGGCCTCTTTTTTGAGGATCAGACGTACCGATTTCCCCTGAATCATGCCGTCGCTGACCTGTGGCAGTTTCAATGCCCGTTGCAACAGTTTGCGGTTGCCCTCGTGTGGACTGGTCATCAGAAAGCTGCGTCCGGCCATGGTTTGTGTCAGGGCTTTTGGTTCCCCCTGATACAGCAACTCGCCTTCGTTCATCAGCAGCACGTCACGGCACTGCTCGGCTTCGTCGAGATACGAGGTACTCCAGAGGATTAACATCCCTTCGCCCGCCAGCTCATGCACCATCTGCCACAGTTCGCGCCGTGAGATAGGGTCAACGCCGACGCCGGGTTCATCGAGCAGCAACACTTTCGGTTCGCCCACCAGGGTACAGGCCAGGCCGAGTTTTTGTTTCATCCCACCGGAGAGCTTGCCCGCCAGACGTCCGGTAAACGGGCCAAGAGACGTAAACTCCAGCAGGCGAGCAAAAGTCTGTTTACGTGCTTCACCGGTGACGCTGCGTAAATCCGCGTACAAATTGAGGTTTTCCATCACCGTGAGATCTTCATACAGACCGAATTTCTGCGGCATATAGCCGAGCACCGCGTGCAGCGCAGCGTCGTTTTTGATCGGATCAAAACCGATAACTGTGGCCCTGCCGCTGTCAGGTTTCAGCAACCCGGCCAGCATCCGCATCAGCGTGGTTTTGCCCGCGCCGTCCGGCCCTACCAACCCCGTCACATAACCAGCGTGAATGGTGCAGTCGAGCGGCGCGACGGCGGGCTTATCCATGCCCGGAAAGCGTTTTTCCAGGCCGTTCAGCGTGATAACGGCATCATTCATGTCCTGCCTCGTCACCGAATTGCACCGTCACTGGCATTCCCTGGCGTAACGCATCATCGGCGTCGGTCACCACAATACGCAGGCGATAGACGAGGTCGGTACGCAGATCCGGCGTTTCGACGGTTTTCGGGGTAAATTCAGCGGTTGGTGAAACGAAACCAATCTGCCCGTGATAGGGCTTGTCCGGGCGACCATCGGTATAGAGCAGCACTTTGCGCCCCGGCTGGGCCTGGTCAAGATTCCGTTCGTCAACATAGGCACGCACCCACACCGGACGAGTTAGTGAAACGGTAAACACCGTGCCGCCTTCATTGAGTACCGTGCCAGGCTCTACTGCGCGGGTTAACAGCGTGCCATCAGACGGTGCGACCAGCGTCGAATCCTGCAAATTCAGCTCCGCCTGCGCCAGTTGCGCCTGTGCCTGTTCGAGGCTGGCTTTTGCCTGGGCGATATCCTGTTCACGGTTACCGGAACGGTACTGACGTAATTTATCCTGAGCTGATTTCAGCGTTGCCTGCGCCTGGTCGCGCGAGGAGCGGGCATTTTCCAGGTCATTTGCCGAAATGGTGCGGCTTTTCCACAACCCTTGCTGACGGTTATAGAAGTTCTGCGCATAGTCATACGCGGCTTGCGCTTGTTTCACCGCTGCGGCGGCCTGAGCGATTTCTTCATCGCGATACCCGGCAAGCATCAGGTCGTACTGCGCCTGTGCCACCGAAACGCCTGCTTTCGCCTGCATCAGGGCAATCTCATACGGCTTATGATCCAGTTCGCCCAGAACCTGGCCCGCTTTGATCGCATCACCTTCGTCCACCGCCAGCGACTCAACACGACCACCGACACGGAAGCTTAGATTCACGGTGCGAATATCCACATTGCCATACAGCGTCAGGCCGTTATCCTGGCGGCTTTGATACCACCAGTAGCCTCCGGCAACCACGGCGGCAAGTACCACAACCACCAGTCCAATCACGACAGGTTTTTTCATCACTACAAACTCCTTTGCGATAATCCTTGCAAAATCAGGTCGATATGACAGGTTACCGTCTGGTTAATCAGTTCGGTCTTTTCTTCATCGAACGCAGTCCAGCCGGTACGTAACAGAATTGTTTCTTTGCCGAGACGAAACGCCAGAATCTCGCCAAGTAATGCATGGGTATGGAGGATCATACGGGTATCGTTGGCATCACAACCGGTCCAGGCGGCGATCAGACGCGTAAGATGGCTGTGTAACGGGCTAATCACCTGTTCGTGCACCAGATGGTAGGCCGCCGTAGGAGAGAGCTGCTCACGAGAGATAAACTTACTGAGGTTGACGGTGTCATCCTGGGTGAGCAGCTTAATCATGTTCCTGCAGGCGCGAAGGATCAGTTCACGGATAGCTGCTCGATCAGGCTGTGGTTGTGCGAACAAGCGTTCGGCTTCTTCGGCGTGCGGACGGAACTGCTCGCCAATAAAATCGGCAATCCACTGGGCGCAGGCGAGATATAAATCTTCTTTCGAACCGAAGTAATAGGTAATAGCAGCGATATTCTGCCCGGCCAGGGCGGCGATATCGCGGGTGGTGGCGTTCATTCCATACTCACCAAACTGCGCCAGTGCAGCAGCAATCAGCTGCTTTTTCGCCTGTTCACCTTTGGTTGTCATGGCAGGACTATTCATAGCACAGCCCATTCTTAATCAAATGATTGATTAAGATTATGACTCATTTTTCGCGTTGTCCAGTATGGCTAAGAATTTGAGCAACGTCAGTCACAGGGATAATTTATGCGCTGCGTCACAAAAACTGCTACACTCCGCTCCCTCATGACATTGTGGTTTTTGTCATTTTCCTTTTCAGTATCTCCCTGAAAACTACACCGGTAACGGTCGGGGCGGTTCGGAGTAGTTATGTCTTTCGATTCTTTGGGTTTAAGCCCTGATATCCTGCGCGCCGTTGCCGAGCAAGGTTACCGTGAACCCACCCCTATTCAGCAGCAGGCGATCCCTGCGGTGCTGGAAGGTCGCGACCTGATGGCCAGTGCCCAGACCGGCACCGGCAAAACAGCGGGCTTTACGCTGCCGCTGTTGCAACACCTGATTTCCCGCGAGCCGCACGCCAAAGGGCGTCGTCCGGTGCGCGCGCTCATTCTTACCCCGACCCGTGAACTGGCGGCGCAGATTGGTGAAAACGTCCGTGATTACAGCAAATACCTGAACATTCGTTCGCTGGTGGTGTTTGGTGGCGTCAGCATTAACCCGCAGATGATGAAGCTGCGTGGCGGTGTTGATGTGCTGGTGGCAACGCCGGGGCGTTTGCTGGATCTGGAACACCAGAATGCGGTGAAGCTGGATCAGATAGAAATCCTCGTCCTTGATGAAGCTGACCGTATGCTCGATATGGGCTTTATTCACGATATTCGCCGTGTGTTAACAAAACTGCCCGCGAAGCGCCAGAACCTGCTGTTCTCCGCGACTTTTTCTGACGAGATTAAAGCTCTGGCAGAAAAACTGCTGCATAACCCGCTGGAAATCGAAGTTGCACGCCGCAATACCGCCTCTGAGCAGGTAACCCAGCACGTTCACTTTGTCGATAAGAAACGCAAACGGGAATTGCTGTCACACATGATTGGTAAAGGCAACTGGCAGCAGGTGCTGGTGTTTACCCGTACCAAACATGGCGCTAACCATCTGGCTGAACAATTAAATAAAGATGGCATTCGCAGTGCGGCGATCCACGGTAATAAATCGCAAGGTGCGCGTACCCGTGCATTGGCCGATTTTAAATCGGGTGATATTCGCGTGCTGGTGGCGACTGATATCGCCGCGCGTGGCCTGGATATCGAAGAGTTGCCACACGTCGTCAACTATGAGCTGCCAAACGTACCGGAAGATTATGTCCACCGTATCGGGCGTACCGGTCGTGCCGCCGCCACCGGCGAAGCGTTATCGCTGGTGTGTGTTGATGAACACAAACTGTTGCGCGATATCGAAAAACTGCTGAAAAAAGAGATCCCGCGTATTGCGATTCCGGGTTATGAGCCGGACCCGTCAATCAAAGCCGAACCGATCCAGAATGGTCGCCAGCAACGCAGTGGCGGCGGTCGTGGGCAAGGTGGTGGTCGCGGTCAACAGCAGCCACGCCGCGCTGAAGGTGGAGCGAAGCCTGGTAACGCGAAACCCGCAGAAAAACCATCTCGCCGCCTCGGCGATGCCAAACCAGCAGGCGAACAACAACGTCGCCGCCGTCCGCGTAAACCTGCCGCTGCGCAGTAATATTTTATGCCGGGCTATGCCCGGCAGCAGACTGATGACAAAGTCCCAAAAGTGCCTGGACAGTCCCCTCACCCCGACCCTCTCCCTAAAAGGCTGAGGGGGAAAACCGTACCTGTTTTTGGCTATTAAGCCAGTTTGTCAGCAATCTTATGCCGGGCTATGCCCGGCATAAGATTGCTGACAATGATGTTTCTCCCGATGCGGGAAATCCCCACATCCGGAAAACGTTATTGCGAGCCGCTTTCCAGAAACAGAAAAACCATTACCCCTGAAAACCGAAAAATGCCACAATATTGGCTGTTTATACAGTATTTCAGGTTTTCTCATGGCATTAACCGCCGCGCTTAAAGCGCAAATTGCCGCCTGGTATAAGGCGCTTCAGGAACAGATCCCCGACTTTATTCCCCGTGCGCCGCAGCGGCAGATGATTGCGGACGTCGCCAAAACGCTGGCCGGAGAAGAAGGGCGGCATCTGGCGATTGAAGCCCCCACCGGCGTTGGGAAAACGCTCTCCTATTTGATCCCCGGCATCGCCATTGCCCGCGAAGAGCAAAAAACGCTGGTGGTGAGTACCGCCAACGTGGCATTGCAGGATCAGATTTACAGCAAAGATTTACCGCTGCTGAAAAAGATCATTCCCGATCTTAAATTCACTGCCGCTTTTGGGCGTGGGCGCTACGTTTGCCCGCGCAATCTGACGGCGCTCGCCAGCACTGAACCCACGCAACAGGATCTGCTCGCTTTTCTTGACGACGAACTGACGCCTAATAATCAGGAAGAGCAAAAACGCTGTGCAAAGCTGAAGGGCGATCTCGACACTTATAAATGGGATGGCCTGCGCGATCATACGGATATCGCTATTGATGACGATCTCTGGCGCCGTTTGAGTACCGACAAAGCCAGTTGCCTGAACCGCAACTGTTACTACTACCGCGAATGCCCGTTTTTTGTGGCTCGTCGGGAGATTCAGGAAGCGGAAGTGGTGGTGGCAAACCATGCGCTGGTGATGGCGGCGATGGAAAGCGAAGCGGTATTGCCAGACCCGAAAAACTTGCTGCTGGTGCTGGATGAAGGGCATCACCTGCCGGACGTGGCGCGGGATGCGCTGGAGATGAGCGCCGAAATCACCGCGCCCTGGTATCGGCTGCAACTTGACTTGTTCACGAAACTGGTCGCCACCTGCATGGAGCAGTTTCGCCCGAAGACGATCCCGCCGTTGGCGATCCCTGAACGTTTGAATGCGCATTGTGAAGAATTGTATGAGCTTATCGCCTCTTTAAACAACATTCTCAATCTCTATATGCCTGCCGGGCAGGAGGCAGAGCACCGGTTTGCGATGGGCGAACTGCCTGATGAAGTGCTGGAGATCTGCCAGCGGCTGGCGAAACTGACAGAGATGTTGCGTGGTCTGGCAGAACTGTTCCTTAACGATTTAAGCGAGAAAACCGGCAGCCATGACATTGTGCGCCTGCATCGGCTTATTTTGCAGATGAACCGCGCGCTGGGGATGTTTGAGGCGCAAAGCAAACTCTGGCGGCTGGCCTCGCTGGCGCAATCTTCCGGTGCGCCAGTGACCAAATGGGCGACGCGGGAAGAGCGTGACGGGCAGCTACATCTCTGGTTTCACTGCGTGGGGATCCGCGTCAGCGATCAGCTGGAAAGGCTGCTGTGGCGCAGCATTCCGCACATTATTGTCACTTCCGCGACCTTGCGTTCGTTGAACAGTTTTTCGCGTTTGCAGGAGATGAGCGGGCTGAAAGAAAAAGCGGGCGATCGCTTCGTGGCGCTGGATTCACCGTTCAACCACTGTGAGCAGGGCAAAATTGTTATTCCCCGGATGCGCGTTGAGCCTTCTATCGACAGCGAAGAGCAGCATATTGCCGAAATGGCCGCCTTTTTCCGTGAGCAGGTGGAGAGCAAAAAGCATCTCGGCATGTTGGTGCTGTTTGCCAGCGGACGGGCGATGCAGAGGTTTCTCGACTATGTGACGGATTTACGTCTGATGCTGTTAGTGCAGGGCGATCAGCCGCGCTACCGCTTAGTTGAACTGCATCGCAAACGCGTCGCTAACGGTGAACGCAGTGTACTGGTAGGTTTACAGTCATTTGCCGAAGGGCTTGATTTGAAAGGCGATCTGCTCAGCCAGGTGCATATCCATAAAATCGCCTTTCCGCCTATCGACAGTCCAGTGGTGATTACCGAAGGCGAATGGCTAAAAAGTCTTAACCGCTACCCGTTTGAGGTGCAAAGCCTGCCGAGTGCTTCGTTTAATCTGATTCAGCAGGTTGGGCGTCTTATTCGAAGCCACAGTTGCTGGGGCGAGGTGGTTATCTACGACAAACGCTTGTTGACCAAAAATTATGGCAAGCGACTACTGGACGCATTACCGGTATTTCCGATAGAGCAACCGGAAGTCCCTGAAGGTATAGTTAAAAAGAAAGAAAAAGCGAAATCCCCACGCCGTCGGCGGCGTTAATGATGTGAGTCAGGTAAGGAGTCGTAAATGGACTATCGCAAAATCATCAAAGAGATCGGGCGCGGAAAAAACCACGCGCGCGATCTGGATCAGGATACGGCGCGCGGTCTGTATGTCCATATGCTCAATGGCGAAGTGCCTGACCTTGAGTTGGGTGGTGTATTGATTGCACTGCGTATCAAAGGGGAAGGGGAAGCAGAGATGCTCGGCTTTTACGAAGCCATGCAAAATCACACCATCAAGCTAACGCCCCCCGCCGGCAAGCCGATGCCGATTGTCATCCCCAGTTACAACGGTGCGCGTAAACAGGCCAACCTGACACCGTTGCTGGCGATTCTGCTGCATAAACTCGGTTTTCCGGTGGTGGTTCACGGCGTGAGTGAAGATCCGACTCGCGTGCTGACCGAAACCATTTTTCAACTGATGGGGATTGCGCCAACGCTACATGCCGGACAAGCACAGGCGAAGCTTGACGAGCACCAGCCGGTATTTATGCCCGTAGGCGCGTTTTGCCCGCCGCTGGAAAAACAACTGGCAATGCGCTGGCGGATGGGCGTGCGTAACAGTGCGCATACCCTGGCGAAACTGGCGACACCGTTTGCCGAAGGTGAGGCACTGCGTCTTTCCAGCGTCTCGCATCCGGAATACATCGGGCGAGTCGCGAAATTCTTTAGCGATATTGGCGGACGGGCGCTGTTAATGCACGGCACCGAAGGCGAAGTCTATGCTAATCCGCAACGCTGCCCGCAAATAAATCTTATTGACCGCGAAGGGATGCGGGTGCTGTATGAAAAACAGGACACTGCTGGCAACGAGCTACTGCCACAAGCAAAAGACCCGGAAACCACGGCGAAGTGGATTGAGCGTTGCCTGGCAGGCAACGAACCAATTCCTGAGTCACTGAACATCCAGATGGCTTGCTGTCTGGCGGCGGCGGGCGAAGTGGCAACCATTAGCGATGGTCTGGCGCGCATTAAACAATCCTTTTAATTTCTTCCTCAGCCGGATGATGACTGTCATCCGGTCTTTACTCCACTGCACCATGAAAGTGCAGCATCTTTATTGACCTTCCCGTGTGCGGCGCGCAGCATAAAAAAACAACAGGCATATAACATAAACAGGAGTTAACCATGGAAAGTGGTCATCGCTTTGATGCCCGGACGCTGCACAACTTTGTCCTGACTGTGTTTCGTCAGATGGGTAGCGAGGAACAGGAAGCAAAATTAGTAGCAGATCATTTAATCGCAGCAAATCTGGCAGGACATGATTCACATGGTATTGGCATGATCCCGAATTATGTGCGTTCCTGGCAGCAGGGCTATTTGCAGATCAACCATCACGCCAAAATTGTCAAAGATGCGGGGGCTGTGGTCACGCTTGATGGCGATCGTGCATGTGGTCAGGTCGCTGCATATGAGGCCATGGCTCTGGGGATTGAAAAAGCACGTCACCACGGCATTGCTGCCGTGGCGCTGCGTAACTCACATCATATCGGGCGCATTGGTTATTGGGCGGAACAGTGCGCGGCGGCGGGTTTTGTCTCTATCCACTTTGTCAGTGTGGTAGGGAGTAAGGCTGTCGCGCCGTTCCGTGGTCGTGACAGTCGCTTTGGCACAAATCCGTTCTGCGTGGTCTTTCCCCGAAAAGATAATTTCCCGCTGTTGCTTGATTACGCCACCAGCACCATTGCGTTTGGTAAAGCGCGTGTGGCCTGGCATAAAGGCGTGCCCGTACCACCTGGTTGCCTGATCGACGTTAATGGCGTGCCAACGACCGATCCGGCAGTCATGCTGGAGTCACCGTTAGGAGCGTTGCTGGCCTTTGCTGAACATAAAGGTTATGCCCTGGCAGTGATGTGCGAAATTCTCGGTGGTGCACTTTCTGGCGGCAAAACTACTTATCAGGAAACATTGCAGCACAGCCCCGATGCCGGTTTTAACTGCATGACGACCATTATCATTAACCCGGAGCTGTTCGGTGCGCCAGATTGTGCAACGCAGTCCGAAGCCTTTGCCGAGTGGGTGAAAGCCTCGCCGCATGATGACGATAAACCGATTTTGCTGCCGGGTGAGTGGGAAGTGAACACGCGTCGCGAACGGCAGGAGATGGGGATCCCGTTGGATGCCGGAAGCTGGCAGGCAATTTGCGACGCAGCGCGGCAGATTGGTATATCAGAAGAGACGTTGCAGACTTTCTGCCAGCAATCAGTCAGCTAAAAAAAGCCCGTCCAGTGACGGACGGGCAAACAAGGGTAACATAGGATCAATGAGGGTTGGAGCACATGCGTCTGTCGGCAAATAGACAGGGAAATACTTGTGCTGGACGTAGCGTAAACGCCTGATCCGTCCTACGAATTACTTATAAATTACCGCAGTACCGCTTAATTTATTGTTGTTGGTGGCGGAAGTAATGCTGTATCCACTAGCACCGGCTGCTGCCGCTTTCTCAGCCAGTTTTGCTTCCAGGGCATCGAGGGTGGATGCGCCATCGGCAGAAACCACGCCGATTTTATTCATGTTCTGTGCCTGGGATGCCGTTACCGGTTCCGCCGCGAACACGCCAAATGACAGAGTTGAAAGAGCCATAGCAGCAACAACAGTATTGATAGTTTTCATAATTAATCTCTCGCAGGTGATTTTTGTATAAGTGACGTTGTTTCGTCGATGTGATGAGTATCACGTTTTTTTACGAGAGATAAAATCGAAGAGAATTGACCGCCTTGTTCAAATAAATTGATTGATATCTAACATGCTGATAATCCATTCATTTATCGTATGTATGAACCAATTTTGTAACATGTGGCAGTTACGGCTGCGTTAAAGGCACGGAATGCCACGCAAAATACAAATTATACACGCTAAACATCCCGCCAGTTGTAGTTAACGTAACTGGCTGTCTTTCGAACCTCTGCGATTATATCCTGTATAAGATGGTTTTTGTAAATCTTTCTCCTGCTGACAATGAATGCATAAGCGCACGCCAGGAATGGCTTCCCGACGGGCCTGCGGGATGGGGGCACCGCACTCTTCACATTCATACAGGCTTTCGCCACGCGGAATTTCACCCCTGGCGCGGGCAATCGCATCTTCAATTGTACTGTTGATCTGTTCGTTGACGGCGTCATCGTTAGCCCAACCGGATGCCATATCGTCCTCCCCATATCAATGCTTGTACTGTTAAGTGTAGCTAATCCAGGGATGAACCTGGGCAGTTCAAGCGTCAGATCTCCGACCATTCCCGCAGCAGATTATGATAAAGATTGAGTAGCGACAGGATCTCTTCTCCTTCGCCGTAGCGGCTTTTGAGTGACTGAATATTGTTGTCCAGTTCGAACAGCATGGCGCGCTTTTTATCATCGCGGATCATTGATTGTATCCACATAAATGATGCCACCCGTACGCCGTGCGTTACGGGGGTCACACAGTGCAGGTTGCTGGAGGGATACAACACCAGATCGCCAGCCGGGAGTTTTACCCGATGTTGCCCGAAGGTGTCATTGACGACCAGTTCGCCGCCTTCGTAACTTTGTGGATCGCTCAAAAACAGCGTGGCGGAAAGATCGGTGCGCATCCAGCCGTTTTGTGGATGACTGCGTACTGCGCCATCCACATGAAAACCATAGGTTTCATTGTTCCGATAGCGATTAAACAGCGGCGTGGAAATGGTACGCGGCAAGGCAGCGGCAAAGAACAAAGCATGTTGGTTAACCGCGTTCAGCACTTCATTTTGTAATGCGGCATATAACGCGCTGCGGGTATCTACCTGTTGATTATTCTTGACCTGCGCGCCTTGTGCGCCGGTGGTGACGCGTCCATCAATCCATTCGGCTTGTTCCAGTTGTGCACGAAAGCGGGCGACGTCCTGTGGCGATAACACGCCGGGAATGTGGTACATCATATAAGTTCTCCAAAAAGTGGGGGCTGAGCATCACACCGATTGTTGACAGAGTGCACTTAACTCATGCCGGATGCGGCGTTAACGCCTTATTCGGCCTACTAAATCATGTAAATTCAATGCATTGCACGAATTTTGTAGGCCTGATAAGCGCAGCGCATCAGGCACTCCTGTTCTCGTCATCAATCTTAGTGAACCCTGCGCCCCACATCTGAATCAGAAATGCATATTGGCGGTGAGCAGGAAAGTTCTTGGCTCGCCCGGATGATAACGGTAGCCGCTCTTATTGATTGAGGCGACGTAATCGGTATCAAACAAGTTGTAGACGTTTAGCTGGAAGTCGAGATTGCGATTAACCCGATACCCCAGTTTGGCGTCGGCGATCCAATAACTTTCGGTAAATGCTGGCGTTCCCACCGCGCCGTCTGAACCTTTATGCATACTGCCGATATACCGTGCGCCCGCACCAACAGAAATATCATCGGTTGCCTGATACTGGCTCCATAGGGTAAAGGCGTGCTCCGGGGTATACGGCAGCGATGAGGAACCATCCTGGGCAACTTCTTTGCCGTTTTTGATGGTTGCTTTTTGCTGGGTATAGCCGCCAATCACCTGCCACGCGGGAGTGATATTCCCGGCCACGGATATCTCATAGCCTTCGACGCGTTTCTTACCGTATTGCGAATAAGTCCCGTCATCATTTTGCTCAACTTCATTTTCGATATCAGTACGGAACAGCGCGGCGGTGAGCAACAGGCGTTTATCCAGAACCTGCCATTTGGTGCCAATCTCGCTGGTGTTGGCTTTTTGCGGTTTAAAATCGGTGCGGTTGGCACTGTTACCGCTGCCAGACTGCGCAAGGGCGAAGTTGTTGCCGCCCGGCGGCTGCTGGGAAACGGCATAGTTAATATAGACATTGCCGTTTTCCGTCAGGTGATACAGCGCCCCGGCTTTCCAGTTCACCAGATTGCCCGACTTGGCGGTGTCGACGGTGGTGACCGGAGAACCTTTCGCTACGCCATCAGGGCAGGTGATGGCACCGCGTCCGCTGCCGCCGCAGGCGGTGGCACTGTCATATTCAGTATGATAATTGTCCAGCCGAACTCCGCCGTTTAGCTCAAAATCACGGGTGATTTGCAGCGTATCGAAGGCATAAATCGCGAAGGTATCCGTCTGACCATTAGCGTTTGCGCCATTGCGCGTCAGGCCGCCAGGATGAATGCTACTGTCAGGATGATAAATATTCACCGCCGGTAACGTCACCGGATTAACGCCGTAGTTGGTCTGCGTTTCGCGGGTAAATTCCACGCCGGTACTGACGTCATGACCAATTGAACCGGTATAAAATGCCGATGTCAGGTTAGTCTGGTTGGTGAGGATTTTATTGCTTACATCTTTGGTATTCGCCGTGCGTGACCATGTCCAGCTATCCACATTGCTGGTGGGCTGGGTAATATTTGACGCCCCTCCCATAATCGCCGTCATCAGGTAATCCTGCTTCACGCGCGACCAACGTGTGGTATTGCGAATCGTGGTGTTATCGCTGATGTCGTGCTCAAAACGCATGGTGGCAGTATCGGTGGTCGAATCGTCGTAATCGGAATCCGTACCATAAAAGTTATGCGTATCAACTTTTCCGGAATGATTCAGCGCCGCCGTACCCGCAGAAGGTGCGGAATAGCCAGGTAAACCAATGGTCGGAATGCCGCCGTCTGGCGTATTGTGCTGGGTAACGTGTAAATAGTTGAGATACAAACGATTCGATGTACCAAGACCAAATGCCACGGAAGGGGCGACGCCGTAACGCTCATTTTTGACTTTATCGCGCCCGGCATCGTGCGTTTTTTCGCCCATCATATTCAGACGTACCGCAGTGGTATCGCCAATGACCTGATTAACGTCCAGAGTGCCGCGACGGAACCAGGCGCTACCAATACTGGCGGAGGCGTCAATACCTGAATCATTGCGCGGCTGTTTGCTGATCATATTGATCGAGCCTGTCGGTGCGCTGCGCCCGTAGTCGGTGCCGGACGGCCCTTTAATCACTTCGACCTGCTCGGTATTGAAGGTGTCGCGCGAGACGCTGCCGATATCGCGAATGCCATCAATATAAATGCTGTTAGAGGTATCGGCGCCGCGCATATATATAGCGTCGCCAGTGGTGGAGTTACCGTTCTCACCAGCAAAAAACGCACCCACGCCGGGAACGTTTTTGAGCGCGTCGGTAAGGTTGGTTGCGCCCTGATCTTTAATCACTTGTTCAGAAATCACCGTCATCGTGCGGGTAGTATCCGCTACCGGACGTGAGAATTTCGGATCGGCAGATTGTTGTGGTGCATAAAGTGAAGGCGTTGATGCCTCGACAACCAGTGTGTCATCCGCGTTAGTTTGCCCTTCGGCAGCGAGTGCCTGAGCCACAGGCGTGATACCGATACAAAGACCGGCAAAGAACGTGAGCGAATGAAATTGTCTGGCAGGGAAATTGCGATTGTTTTCCATTTTGCAGGTGACTTTTTCTTATATGTTGAAATTTTCACTGTCACGAGAAAGCATCTCTGCGGATGCGATGCCACTGTTAATCCCGTAAAAGTGTTCGTGCAAGTGATAATAATTTTGATAAGCATTATCACTTGGCGCAATTTTCTATCACCCATTGCACGAAAAAGAAATACATTTATTTACATTGTGTTCATATTTGATGTTTTTTGATTACAAATTGGGCGAAAACTGCATCCAGAGGTGAATGCAGTTGCGTTGGTGGGGTTATTTGTAGATGGTTGCAGTACCGAACATCTGGTCATTTCCGCCTGCGGAATTAATGACATAACCTTTCGCGCCTTGTTCGCGCGCTTTTTCTGCCAGTTTATCCTCCAGATCGCTTAGGTTAGATGCGCCGGTCGCCGAAACGGTTCCGGCGGGTCGTAGTTGACCGCTGTCCTGGTTACTCAGTGGTTGCGCGGCATAAGCCGTGAAGGTGATTCCGCTCAGGACGGTGGCAATCAGTAGTGCGAGGCACTTTTTCATAATGACATCCTCATAAATACAACGAGTAGTGCATGATAAGTGTAGGTCTCCTGTGCGATGGAAATGACGCAAAAAATTGACAGAGATGTGCTTATTTTTTGAACAAAATAATTTTACAAAACCAGACAAATCAATGACATGAAGAACACTGATTTTTATGATGAATTGATAAAAAATGAAGTCGGGTTAAGGTTTTGAAGCATGTTAAACGCAGCCAGATATTTACCCTGCTGCGTTATGCGGGTATCTTACGCCGCTGCTTAAAGGAGAATGCTATGTCCGCCCAGAAACCGGGGTTACACCCGCGCAATCGTCATCACAGTCGCTACGATCTCGCCACGCTTTGTCAGGTGAATCCTGAACTGGCGCAATTCCTTACGCTTACCCCTGCCGGTGAGCAAAGCGTTGACTTCGCCAATCCGCTGGCAGTGAAGGCGCTCAACAAGGCGCTGTTGGCACATTTTTATGCTGTGGCGAGCTGGGATATCCCTGACGGTTTTCTCTGCCCACCAGTGCCTGGGCGGGCAGATTATATTCATCATCTTGCCGATTTACTGGCTGAGGCAAGCGGAACAATTCCAGCCAATGCCAGTATTCTGGATATCGGTGTTGGTGCGAATTGTATTTATCCGCTGATTGGTGTGCATGAATATGGCTGGCGTTTTACCGGAACAGAAACTAACAGCCAGGCGTTAAGCAGTGCGCAGGCGATCATCAGCGCCAATCCGGGTCTTAACCGCGCTATCCGTCTGCGTCGGCAAAAGGATACCGGCGCCATTTTTAACGGCATCATCCACAAAAACGAGCAATACGACGCGACCTTGTGTAACCCGCCATTCCACGATTCCGCCGCTACGGCACGGGCAGGTAGTGAGCGCAAACGGCGTAACCTGGGGCTGGACAGAGATAACGCGCTGAACTTTGGTGGTCAACAGCAGGAATTGTGGTGTGAAGGCGGCGAAGTGGCCTTTATCAAAAAGATGATTGAAGAGAGTAAAGGCTTCGCAAAGCAGGTGATGTGGTTTACCTCGCTGGTATCTCGTGGCGAAAACTTACCGCCTTTGTATCGTGCACTGACGGATGTTGGTGCGGTGAAAGTGGTCAAAAAAGAGATGGCCCAGGGGCAAAAGCAGAGTCGCTTTATTGCCTGGACCTTTATGAACGACGAACAGCGCCGTCGTTTTGTCAATCGCCTGCGTTAAAGCGTTGGCTCCCCCGATGGCAGTGGTGCTACCGGGGGCGTTCCCGGTGCAGGTAGCACCTGATAAGTTTGCACCGGCGCGCGAACACCCGCCAGGTCGAAATGCTTTTTCACCTGGCTGTCGAGGGCAAAGCGTACCGTCCACTGTTTGAGTGGCAGTGTGGTGAACGAAACACGCAACGTAAACGCGGTATTGCTTAAGCCGACAATGCCGGCAAAGTTCGGTTCACCAATAATCAGCCCACGAATTTCTTCATTTTCCATCAATTCCGCTACCGCATCTTTCAGTGCCTGATTGGCTTTATCGGCATCTTCATGACGATCGACATCATAATTTGCGACCACCGAACCAATGCCACGGACGAAGTTAGCAAAGGTGGTTATCGAAGACCACGGAATAATGTGATATGCCCCGGTATCCTGACGCACGCCCACGGAGCGAATCGACATCCGTTCCACCGTGCCGGTCAACGGCCCGATGGTAACCAAATCTCCAGTGTTCATGCCGTTTTCAAACTGAATGAACACGCCGGTAATAATATCTTTTACCAGCGTTTGCGAACCAAACGAGATAGCCAGGCCTAATGCCCCGGCACCTGCCAGCAGTGGCGCGATATTGACGCCGATTTCCGACAACACAATCATGATGGTGATGGTACTGATGATTACCGCCAGCGCATTACGGAACAGCGTCAGCAGGGTGCGCGTGCGGGCGCTGGGCAGCGGGCGGCCATGAATATCCGAAGCCAGCCGGTTTTCGATCAAACTGGCGAGCACTGTCCAGCCAACCGCCGAGAAGAAAAGGATGAGCGCGATACGGATCAGGATATCCACGGTTTTCTGCCCCGCGCCGTTTTGCAGCCAGTTCCAGAAATCGAACAGCCCCCAGGCGCTGAGTAGCAGCATCACTGCCACGCATACCGTCAGAATACGCGCCGTTTTCAGCGCCGCTGATAGCCAGCCGTTCAGCCGTTTTTGCAGCTCCGGATAGTTACGCTGAGTATGTGGCGAGAGGGTGATGGTCTTCGCCAGCCAGCGGGAAAACATACCGGAAACAAACGCTGCGATACCAATAATCGCCAGGCTGCGCACCGTTGCACCCATCATAAATTTCAGGCTGTTGCCCGGATCGAACAACGAAAAGAAAAACAGCACAATAAAATAGGCGCTTGCCAGCCAGTGCCACACCAGCGCAAAAGCGCGAATAAACAGGCTGAAGAATGCCAGCGAGTGCTCCGCAAAGTTGAGCAGATGCTGGGTGATCTCTTTTTTATTACGAAAGATCAGATAGAGCGCCCAGACGGTCATGCACAGCATGATTATCACGTTGGCGAGCGCCCCGATTTGCACATTCACCTGATTAGAGATAATTGGCACTGCCACAATCAGTCCATAACCAATCAGACTGCTTAACCAGCTAAGGCGGCGGCACCAGTAGCGGGCGCTTTCATCCTGAATATTGAACGGGCGCAGCTCTGCCACGTTCGGGCAGAAAATCAGGCGTAAAACAGCTTTGAAAAACTCAATCAGAGCGAAAGCATTGAGAAACAGGCTTTGTTGAAAAGCAATGGTTTTACTACCGGCGTTCAGGTTGTCGCTTAATACCTGGCCGACAAATAACGTCAGTGCCAGCAACAGCAAATCGATAATAAACGCCCCGATAATCATCGCCGGAAGCTGTAACCAGTTGCTGCGCTCACGGTTTTTTTGCCGCGCCCACTGACCCATTTTGCGATATAACGGCAGCGCGCACAGGCGAATCAGCCAGTAAAAGCCAAACACCAGCACCGCTAGCATTGAAAAATGGGTCAGCGCGTTGTTGAAGGTTTGCGGGTTAAAGGGTTTATGCGGGGAGCCAGTGATATTACGGTAAAGTTGCCCGAAGCGCGCGGAGAGTGCTTCGCCATAATGGCGGCTGATTTCAGTCACCTTTTGCAGCACGGTTTGCTCTTCAACCAGCGTCGGCGGTACGATTTTCGGTACGGGGTCTGTGGGGGGCGTGGCGGCAACGGTGCGTAGCTGGTCGATCAACTCTTTGCGCGAGGTGTCATTATCCAGCACGTCCGCCAGTGCGCCATAGGCCGCTTTTTTTTGTTCGATATCCGGTTCTGAAACCGGTTCAGAGGTTGAATCTGTTGTTGCTGTGGTTGTTACGCCGGGTATGGACACCGCGTGGGCAGGTGCGCCCAGCAGGCAGATGAGGATGAACAGGATCCACCGCATGACTCCTCCAGTGAGAAAACAAAGCAAAAAGATAAGTATAGATGCTGGGGGAGGGGCGATTTGAAATGAGAGGAATCTGGTGTGCCTCCCTTTCGGGGGAAAGGGAGGCTGAGAAGTTAAGAGACGTGCTGTAAAAATTCCTGCAAACGCTGGCTCGGTGGGTTCTTGATCAACACCTGCGGATCGCCATCTTCCGCAATCCGGCCTTTATCAATAAAGATTAGACGTGAAGCCACTTTCTCAGCAAAACCGATTTCGTGGGTCACGATCACCATCGTCATCCCTTCTTCAGCCAGATCCTGCATAACCTTCAGCACTTCATGGCGCAGTTCAGGATCGAGAGCGGAAGTCGGTTCATCGAACAGCATCATTTTCGGCTTCACCGCCAGCGCACGGGCAATCGCTACGCGCTGCTGCTGACCACCAGAAAGTTCGGAAGGGTAGTGATGCGCGCGTTCTGCCAGACCGACCTTCGCCAGTAACTCACGAGCCAGTTTTTCCGCCTCTTCTTTGTTTGCGCCACGCACGCGTAGAGGGCCAAACATCACGTTTTCCAGCGCCGTCAGATGCGGGAAGAGGTAAAACTGCTGGAACACCATACCCGCTTCCTGGCGAATCAGTCGCTCGTCAACTTTCGGATCGTTAACCTTCAGACCATCGACAATCAGATCGCCAGAGGTAATTTCTTCCAGTTTGTTGATGCAGCGCAGCAGGGTTGATTTACCGGAACCAGAAGGCCCGATAATCACCACCACTTCACCCTGGGTAATGTTCAAATCAATATTGTGCAGCACCTGGGTTGGACCAAAATGCTTGGAGACGTTTTTAAATTCAATCACAGGATTTTCATCCTTCTTTCCAGACGACGCAGAATAAAGCTCAGCACCAGGGTAATAATCAGATAGAACACCGCCACGGCGCTCCAGATCTCAAGGGCGCGGAAGTTACCGGCAATAATTTCTTGCCCCTGACGGGTCAGTTCCGCCACGCCGATAACAATAAACAGCGAGGTGTCTTTAATGCTGATGATCCACTGGTTACCCAGCGGCGGCAGCATACGACGCAGTGCCAGCGGTAAAATGACGTAGCGAATGGTTTCCCAACGTGAAAGACCGAGCGCCAGTCCTGCTTCACGAAAACCTTTGTGAATAGACAGCACTGCGCCACGCGTGATTTCCGCAATGTACGCGCCGGAGTTGATCATGATGGTGACCACCGCCGCAGTAAACGGGTCGATGCGTAAGTCGTTAAACGCCATCGGCAGGGCGAAGTAGATAAACATCACCTGGACGACGATAGGTGTGCCGCGAATCACTTCAATAAAGACTAGCGCGACGTGGTTGGCTATCCAACCGCCAAAGGTGCGTGCAAAACCTGCCGCCAGTCCGATCACCAGGCCGCCAGCCAGACCGAGGATCGAAATCCACAGGGTCATTTTGGCGCCTTCAATCAGAAGCGGAATGGCAGGCCAGATGGCACTCCAGTCAAACTGCATATGTTGTTCCTGTTACCGTGGTGTAAATAATCAAATTCAGGGTAATTAATGGTGTTGGAGCAGGCCTGTGCCCCTCTCCCCAGAGGGGAGAGGGAACTGTCCGTGCGCTTTACAGGTGTAGCGTTATTATTTCGGTTCAGTACCGAACCACTTTTTGTAGATTTCGTTGTAAGTTCCGTTTTCGCGCAGAGTTTTCAACGCGCCGTTAACTTTGTCACGCAGCTCGTCGCTACCTTTCGGGAAAGCAATACCGTATTGCTGTGCTTCCAGAGAGTCACCCACCGCTTTAAACTGGCCGTTACCAGCGGTTTTGATGAAGTAAAGAATGTTTGGTGTATCGTGCAGGACGGCGTTTGCGCGGTTAGTACCCAGTTCCATATAGGCGTTATCGATGTTCGGGAACTGTCGCAGATCTTTGGTTTTGATGTTCGTCTTCGCGTAATCAACGGAGCCAGTGCCGCTCTTCACTGCAACCACTTTACCGTCGAGATCTTTCACGCTTTTCACATCGTTGTTGTTCGCTTTCACCATCACTAACAGACCGCTTTTGTAGTAGCCGTCAGAGAAATCGATCGCTTTTTTACGCTCGTCGGTGATAGTGATGCCCGCCAGCGCCAGATCGACGTTTTTGGTTTGCAACGCCGGAATGATACCGCTGAAATCCATCGGTTTCAGCTCGTAATCCAGCTTCAGTTCTTTGGCGATTGCCGCCCACAGATCGACATCAAAGCCCACGTATTTGTCGCCCTGTTTAAATTCAAACGGAACGAAAGCGGTATCTGTCGCGACAACTAATTTTTTATCTGCGGCATGGGAAGAAACCGCAAAAGCCAGGGTCAGTGCTGCCAGTGAAACTTTTAATACAGACTTCATAGCATTTCCTTTTTTCTATCCACGGGACGATCCCCTGCGTAACATTTACCTATATGAAAAAATCGTGCCAGTTTTGCAACTCGTTGATTTTTCGAGAGGCGATAAAAATGCATTGCACGATTTATGAGGCAACACCGTTAGATTGCACCATTATGGGGCGCCAAAGTGGTGCGCTAAAATAGTGCAGTCAACACAATGATTATTTAGCGTAAATCCTGATGAAAAAACAATCTTTATGTAACGATTGTGTGATGATGTTGATACAAAAAGTTTACTTTGTCAGGCTGGAAGGGGAATGGGATGCACTAAAAAAGTGCGTAGAGACAGGGCATCAAAAAAAAACGGCCCCCTTTCAGGAAGCCGCTTTTATTGTTTGTTAACGTTTTGAACCATCAGCGGTGGTGTTATTCGATGTTAGATTCGATAAACCACAGGAATTTATCCAGGTCGCGGGAGGCGGCGGTCAGGATATCTGCAGTATCATCATCTTTTGCTTCACCAATGGCTTTACGTACATCATTGGCGACAATTGCATAACGATCCGCCAGCTCTTTCAGGTGATCCTGAACGTTGTGGATGTCCAGCGGGTAGCTTTTCAGCGGTGTTTTGCTATTGATAACTTGAGTGGTGCCAAGGGCAACGCCGCCCAGTTGTACCGCGCGTTCAGCCATGGTATCCAGATGATCGATCAGAGCGGTACGGAAGCCATCCAGCATTTCATGTACGGCAATGAAGTTGGCGCCGCGCATATTCCAGTGTGCCTGTTTGGTAATCAACGAAAGATCAATAAACTGGATAACCTGACGATTCAGCAACTCTACTGTCGCTTTTTTCTCGCTGTCAGAGACATCGTTGCGGGTATAAAGCAGATTGGTCGCTTTTGATTTAACTAATTTAGCGGTACTCATAATTTCATATCCTCTTGATGTTATGTCCCAGTAATTAACGAGACTAAGTATAGCACCGGCTATGTGTTCCGCTATTCTGGCTGTTCCTATCACACTAATAGTGGTAACAAACGTAAAAAATAAAACTGCATAAAATACAGTTGGTTATATATTATAGTAAGAATAATTCTTATTTATATATTCACCAGGAATTTTCGGAATAAATATGCTTTTGTATAGTCAGATATATAAGGATGTGGCAGGTGAAATTTAGCGAAATATTCTGCATGGTTATGCATAACCATGCAGAATTGTAAATTTAATTAATATCTATTTCTTCTATTTTGCTCTCTTTGCGTGCTGTCAACGTGGAGCCCATTGAAGCGGCAATGATAGCGCCGAGCGCCAGAATCTGTATTGGCGTCAGCATCTCACCGAGGAAAATCATCCCGGAAATGGCGGCCAGTGCTGGTTCCATGCTCATCAGCGTACCAAATGTCCGCGTCGGCAAACGGGTGAGGGCAATCATCTCCAGCGAGTAGGGCAGAGCGGTCGAGAGAATTGCGACAGCTAAACCTAATGGAACAACCGACCAATGCCAGAGAGCCTCTCCAGCCTGTAACGCACCGATTGGCACGAAAATTAATGCCGCAATAAGCGAACCGATCGCCACCGTCGCAGGGCCGTGTTCAGCACCAGCACGTTGCCCACTTAATATGTAGATAGCCCAACAAGCACCGGCACCGAGCGCCAGCGCACAGCCGGTTAAATCGACATGGGAAACATCTTGCCCCAGCGGCAGCAGGAACCACAGACCGAGCACTGCCAGCAAAACCCAAACGAAATCTACCGGGCGACGAGAGGAGAACAGCGCCACCGCCAGTGGCCCGGTGAACTCCAGCGCAACTGCAATTCCCAGAGGTACAGTCTGAATAGAGAGATAAAAGAGATAGTTCATCCCACCCAGAGATACCCCGTAAAACAACAGCGGCAACCGTTGTTCTCTGGCAAAACGCAGCCGCCACGGTTTAAAGAAAGCGATAAGAATCAGTGTTCCCAGTGCAAGGCGCAGCGCAGTCACTCCAGGCGCGCCAACCAGTGGAAAAAGTGATTTTGCTAATGAAGCCCCACCCTGAATAGACGCCATGGCAACGAGCAATATGACTATTGGTAACCAGACCGGCATTTTACGTAATGACCCTGGCATCCTTTCTCCCATAAAGTTGTATAGCAAGGTAAAGCGTGGAGTGTACTGGATGTACCAGTGGGTGGTTGAGCATTTGTTGAAAAATTTTTTCCCCGTTTTGGCTAAAATGCGCCAGGATTGATGGATTCATCAGTTTGCTGATTAAGAATAATCTGGATGAGAGAGTGTGAATATATGCGTAATACTTACGCAGTTCACTGAAAAAATGATTTAAATTTAGATGGATAGCGGTGAATGGAAACGTTATGTTACACGAAATGGCTCGTTAGACATCACAAATCGCCAAGAGTTTCCCATTAATTTTTGATATATTTAAAACTTAGGACTTATTTGAATCACATTTGAGGTGGTTATGAAAAAAATTGCATGTCTTTCAGCACTGGCCGCAGTTCTGGCTTTCACCGCAGGTACTTCTGTAGCTGCGACTTCTACCGTAACTGGTGGTTATGCACAGAGCGACGCTCAGGGCAAAATGAACAAAATGGGCGGTTTCAACCTGAAATACCGCTATGAAGAAGACAACAGCCCGCTGGGTGTGATCGGTTCTTTCACTTACACCGAGAAAAGCCGTACTGCAAGCTCTGGTGACTACAACAAAACCCAGTACTACGGCATCACTGCTGGTCCGGCTTACCGCATTAACGACTGGGCAAGCATCTACGGTGTAGTGGGTGTGGGCTATGGTAAATTCCAGACCACTGAATACCCGACCTACAAACATGACACCAGCGACTACGGCTTCTCCTACGGTGCGGGTCTGCAGTTCAACCCAATCGAAAACGTTGCTCTGGACTTCTCTTACGAGCAGAGCCGTATTCGTAACGTTGACGTAGGCACCTGGATTGCCGGTGTTGGTTACCGCTTCTAATCACTTCGGTGATATAAAAAATCCGCCTCTCGGGGCGGATTTTTTTATCTTAAGATTTGGGATCGAATATATCGGTTCCGAGATGGTTGTAATCAACCTTTTGTAACTGGAAGTTAGTGATGTATATCGGCCCGGCTTTCTTCTCAGAGATAAACGGGTAATTGATGTTGATCTCCTTCGCTTTAATCCCTGTCCATTGAGAGAAAAAACCTAAGAAGTCATTGGCTGAACGGCGGGCTTTAATTATCCGGTGCGCTTTATCGTCGCTGGAAATGACCATAAAAGGCACCTGGAAATTTTGCTGATATTTATCGTCATGAGCCAGATATTGCACTTCTTTACCGCGTTCTTTAAAGGCCAGACCGTGGTCAGAAAAGTAAACCAGCGAGAAACTGCTACCGCTGTTGCGTAACTGGTCATAGAGTTTGCGCAGTAAATCGTCTGTTTGCGTCATGGTGTAGAGATAGCACGACGTCTCTTTCGATTGCACAAAGGTTTCGTATTTGCCTTGTGTCCGGTCGCAGGCCTGCGGATGTGAGCCCATCAGATGCAAAACAATCAGTTGCGGTTGCGAGTGTTCTTGCGCCAGCACCTGAGCGGTCATGTCCAGTAACGCTTCGTCTTTGGTGTTCTTATCTGCTTCAAAATTACCTTCTTTCAGGAAGTGTACTTCATCTGCACGTTTGGCAATGCTGGCGATGGCGGTATCGTACTCACCAATTTGTCCCTGATTGGAAAACCACCAGGTCTGAAAACCTGCGCGGTTGGCCAGGGTCACAAAGTTATCCTGAAATTGTGGTTTGCCATCGACGACGCGGTTAAGCGTTAAGCCGAGCGATTTTTGCGTGGAGCCGCTGGCGGCAATGTAATCAGCGAAGAGCAGACCGTTAACGCTGCTGGCAAACGGGGTGTTATTCCAGTGACCGCCAAAGGCACCGAGAGCGTCGCGACGTGCGCTTTCACCGATCACCACCACATAGGTCTGATATTTCGGCTTAACGGCAGTAACCGTCCAGGTATCTTTCATCCCGGAAAGTTTTGCCATCCGCTCTTGCTCTTCAATCACCTCGTTATTGTTGACGATGACATCCTTAGCGAAACGAAATACCGGATAGCCAGTATCCTTCAATTTAAATACGCCGCCCCAGGCCAGGTTTTGAACCGGAGCGACAAAAAATGTCGCCACGCTGAATACCAGACACAGGCTGTCGAATTTACTCCAGCGCGTTTTTTCACTCTCTTTTTTTCGCCGGACAGCTATCACGCCGAGCGCAAAAATAAATAAGCCGACCAGGTAGCTGTACCACGGAAAAATCGTCAGGATTTCAGTTGACTCTTCCATATTGGTGGAGTGCAGGGCCAGCAAGGTATTGAAGTTAGGCGCGCCGTAGGCCTGAGCAAAAGGGAAATAACAGGCTGCCACTAATGAACTGACGCCGACCAGGACTTTTTGCACGCGAGGCAATGTCCGCCATAGCAAAAGCAAAATCGCCGTAAACGCGGCGGTGTAGAGAAAACTGAAGGGATAGCCTAAGCCGAGATTAATTAATAGCGACTGTAAAAAGTAGAACGCAGTCCACGGGCTAAATACCCGGCTACGGGTAACAAGCGATTCTTTGAGGGTTAAATTCATATGCCACTATCGTAACAAACGCCATGTGCTTACCCTGGCGTCAAGGGTCAATACCTGCAAGAGTGCGTGAAGAGGGGAAAAGGGTCCGCATCCGCGAGCCGCAATATACGCAGGGCTGCAAGAAGATAGAGCGAGCCGCCGTTCAGGTCAACTACTGACGAACAAATCTTTTGCGAAGAAGATTGCAAATCTGACAAAAAGTGGGGGTTTTCAGGCAGTAAAGATTTATGCCTGCAATAAAGCAGGAGTGAAGCGGCGTACCGCGACGCCGCTATTTATTGGAGGGTTTATCCTGCTGCGGTTTATTGTTGACCATATCGCACAACATCGAGAGCAGCATTAACCGTACTTTAAAGGGAGAATGACTAAACACGCGCATACACCTCTTGAACTCATTCATAAGACCTCCTGACTTGCTAATCCCGTCACTCCTTGAGGGATGATTGCATTACATACAGATATAGCACAGGCTATATTATATAGCTATTGCTAAAACGTTAATTTTTTGTGCCTTCGCAACTCTGGTTTACAATGTGCGCACGAAATAAGAACGCTATATATGTGTCACCATAATGAGGAAGCACAATGAGTCGTCGCGCAGGTACGCCAACAGCAAAAAAAGTGACGCAGTTAGTGAACGTGGAAGAGCACGTTGAAGGGTTTCGCCAGGTAAGAGAAGCGCATCGCCGCGAACTTATTGACGATTATGTTGAGCTGATTTCTGACCTGATAAGAGAAGTGGGGGAAGCCCGTCAGGTGGATATGGCTGCCCGGCTGGGGGTTTCGCAACCGACGGTGGCTAAAATGCTTAAGCGGCTGGCAACCCTGGGGCTGATTGAAATGATCCCGTGGCGTGGCGTGTTTTTAACGGCGGAAGGAGAGAAGCTGGCGCAGGAAAGCCGCGAGCGCCATCAGATAGTCGAAAATTTCTTGTTGGTGTTGGGCGTCAGCCCGGAAATTGCCCGTCGCGACGCGGAAGGCATGGAACACCATGTCAGTGAAGAGACGCTGGACGCCTTTCGTTTGTTTACCCAGAAACACGGTGCCAAATGAGCCTGCCTTTTTTACGCACGCTGCAAGGCGATCGCTTTTTTCAGTTATTAATTCTCGTTGGTATCGGATTAAGTTTTTTTGTTCCCTTTGCGCCGAAATCCTGGCCTGGCGCTATCGACTGGCACACCATCATTACCTTAAGTGGCCTGATGCTGCTGACCAAAGGTGTTGAATTAAGCGGTTATTTTGATGTGCTTGGGCGCAAAATGGTGCGCCGTTTTGCTACTGAGCGTCGGCTGGCGATGTTTATGGTGCTGGCGGCGGCGCTGCTTTCTACCTTTCTGACCAACGATGTCGCGCTGTTTATTGTTGTCCCGCTGACCATCACGCTGAAAAGACTGTGTGAGATCCCGGTTAATCGGCTGATTATTTTTGAGGCACTGGCAGTGAATGCTGGATCGCTGCTGACGCCGATTGGTAATCCGCAAAATATCCTTATCTGGGGACGTTCGGGTCTTTCGTTTGCCGGTTTTATTGCACAGATGGCACCGTTGGCTGGCGCAATGATGCTGACATTGCTGCTGCTGTGCTGGTGTTGTTTCCCTGGAAAGGCGCTGCAATATCATACGGGGACGCAAACGCCGGAGTGGAAACCACGGCTGGTGTGGAGTTGTCTGGGACTGTATATCGTCTTCCTTACGGCGCTGGAGTTGAAACAAGAGCTGTGGGGGCTGGTGATTGTGGCAGTGGGGTTTACGCTGCTGGCGCGTCGCGTGGTGCTGAGTGTGGACTGGACGTTGCTGCTGGTGTTTATGGCGATGTTTATCGACGTCCATTTACTGACCCAGCTTCCGGCGTTGCAAGGCGTGTTGAGTAACGTGAGTCATTTATCCGAACCCGGATTATGGTTAACGGCGATTGGTTTATCGCAGGTGATCAGTAACGTGCCGAGCACGATTTTGCTGCTCAATTATGTACCACCGTCTTTATTACTGGCATGGGCGGTAAACGTAGGTGGTTTTGGCTTATTACCCGGATCGCTGGCAAATTTGATTGCGCTACGGATGGCGAACGATCGCCGGATCTGGTGGCGTTTTCATCTTTATTCGATACCGATGCTGTTGTGGGCGGCGCTGGTAGGATACGTTTTGTTAGTTATGTTCCCGGCAGTGTAAGAGCCGACAAATAAAAAAGGCGGATTATGAGTCCGCCTCTGATTGTTGGCAATGTGCGCTTTGTTCATGCCGGATGCGGCGTAACCGCCTTATCCGGCCTACAAAATCTTGCGGATTCAATATATTGCAGGTTCCGCGTAGGCCTGATAAGCGTAGCGCATCAGGCAATTATGTATTGCCATCAGCAGTCTAAGGCGGATTATGAGTCCGCCTTTGCTTTAAGTTTTAAAGATTAATTCAGACGAACCGGCATCCCGGAACGGTTTTGAATAGCCTGATCCAGAACAGCCTGATCGACATCCGGCTGACCAGTCACTGTCTGCACGCTCTTGGTTAGCGTAATTGGCACAATTTCCTGACCTTCAAATTGGGCTTCGGTGGTAGACAGCGGGTTATGGACTTCAATATAACGGCTGCCGTCCGGCTCGGTGGTCGCTTTTACCGGCTCATCAATAAACTGTACGCGAGTACCGACCGGCACTTTCTCGAACAGGAATTTGATGTCTTCGTTACGCAGGCGCACACAACCGTGGCTTACGCGCAGGCCGATACCAAAGTTGGCGTTGGTGCCGTGGATAGCGTACAGGCGACCGATATACAGTGCGTACAGCCCCATCGGGTTATCCGGGCCAGCCGGAACGACAGCCGGAAGCGGTTCGCCCGCAGCGCGGTATTCTGCATGCATTTTGGCGGTCGGCGTCCAGGTCGGGCCTGCTTTCTTACGCTCTACTTTGGTGGTCCAGTTGATAGGTGTGTCTTTGCCTAACTGACCAATGCCGATCGGCAGTACGATAACGGTGTTAGTTCCTTTCGGATAGTAATACAGACGCATCTCTGCGCTGTTAATCACAATGCCTTCATGAACAGTGTCCGGCAGGATCAGTTGCTGCGGAATATTCAGTACGGTGCCGCCTTTCGGCAGGAAGGTATCCACACCCGGGTTCGCTTCCATCATATTGGAAAGCCCCATCTGATACTCGGCCGCAAAGTACTCCAGCGGCTGAGTGTTACCTTCAGGGATAGTGATCACCTGATTCTGACCAACCAGGCGACTCCCGTCGGTTGGCAGAGGATAAGTTACCGCTGAAGCGGTACTGCAAAAGCCGACAACAGCGAAGGCCGCTGCGAATAACGTTTTCAATTTCATATTCATGTTAAGCGAGATTTCGTGCCTGGCAGGCCATTAGGTTGAGAATATTAGAGTATTGGAAGCGCATTATATGTTCATTCCAGCTAACAGTGAAATCAGATGTGTACTAAATCACATTTTTTGCCTTTGGGAAGAGTGTAGACCTTAAGCGGGGGACGGGATCTTCTTTCAGACTTATGGCATAATGCGCGGTTTGTCATATCTCTTTTCAGGATACGCCTGTGTTAGTTTCCAGTAACGTCACCATGCAGTTCGGCAGTAAGCCGTTGTTTGAAAACATTTCCGTCAAATTTGGCGGCGGCAACCGTTACGGCCTGATTGGCGCGAACGGTAGTGGTAAATCCACCTTTATGAAGATCCTCGGCGGCGACTTAGAGCCGACGCTGGGTAACGTTTCCCTCGATCCCAACGAGCGCATTGGTAAGCTGCGTCAGGATCAATTTGCCTTTGAAGAGTTCACCGTGCTGGATACGGTGATCATGGGGCATAAAGAGTTGTGGGAAGTGAAGCAGGAGCGCGACCGCATCTATGCTTTGCCGGAAATGAGCGAAGAAGATGGCTATAAAGTTGCCGATCTGGAAGTGAAATACGGCGAAATGGACGGTTACTCTGCGGAAGCTCGCGCCGGTGAACTGTTGCTTGGTGTGGGAATTCCAGTGGAACAACACTACGGCCCGATGAGTGAAGTTGCTCCTGGCTGGAAGCTGCGTGTGCTGCTGGCGCAGGCGCTGTTTGCTGATCCAGACATTCTCCTGCTCGACGAACCGACCAACAACCTCGACATCGACACCATTCGCTGGCTGGAACAGGTGCTGAACGAGCGTGACAGCACCATGATCATTATCTCGCACGACCGTCACTTCCTTAACATGGTTTGTACCCACATGGCGGATCTGGATTACGGCGAGCTGCGCGTTTATCCGGGCAACTACGATGAGTACATGACGGCGGCGACCCAGGCGCGTGAGCGTCTGCTGGCTGATAACGCCAAGAAGAAAGCGCAGATTGCTGAGCTGCAATCTTTCGTTAGCCGCTTTAGCGCCAATGCCTCGAAATCTCGCCAGGCAACTTCGCGCGCGCGCCAGATTGATAAAATCAAACTGGAAGAGGTGAAAGCCTCCAGCCGTCAGAACCCGTTCATCCGTTTCGAGCAGGATAAGAAACTGTTCCGTAACGCGCTGGAAGTGGAAGGGCTGACCAAGGGGTTTGATAACGGTTCGCTATTTAAAAATCTCAACCTGCTGCTGGAAGTGGGTGAAAAGCTGGCGGTACTCGGCACCAACGGCGTCGGTAAATCGACTTTGCTGAAAACGCTGGTGGGTGATCTGGAACCGGATAGTGGCACCGTAAAATGGTCAGAGAACGCGCGCATTGGTTACTACGCGCAGGATCACGAATATGAGTTCGATAATGACCTGACCGTGTTTGAATGGATGAGCCAGTGGAAACAGGAAGGCGATGACGAGCAGGCGGTGCGCAGCATTCTCGGTCGTTTGTTGTTCAGCCAGGACGACATCAAAAAGCCTGCTAAAGTGCTTTCCGGTGGTGAAAAAGGCCGTATGCTGTTTGGTAAGTTAATGATGCAGAAACCGAACATTCTGATCATGGACGAACCGACCAACCACCTGGACATGGAATCCATCGAGTCGCTTAACATGGCGCTGGAACTGTATCAGGGCACGCTGATTTTTGTTTCTCACGACCGTGAGTTTGTAAGCTCCCTGGCGACCCGTATTCTGGAAATCACGCCGGAACGCGTGATTGACTTTAGCGGTAATTACGAAGATTACCTGCGTAGTAAAGGGATCGAGTAAGTTATAGTCAGTAGCCCTGGTTATGTCAGGGCTACTGATGACAAATACAAGATTGCTATCAGGCCTATGCAGTACCTGCAATATATTGAATATGAAGGACTTTGTAGGCAGGATAAGGCGTTAACGCCGCATCCGGCATGAACAAAGCGCACTTTGTCAGCAATCTGAGCAACATCGAACCTACTTTCTTAACCTCACATCAATTCACTTCCACTAATCCATCACTTCTCAAACATCCATGCCCAGCGCGCGTTTACCGTGAACGTTCAGATCTTCCAGTGTAAATCGGCCTTGCCAGTTTGTTTCATAATCTTCCCGTGGGAAGTCTCCCGGCGATGCACCTTTTTCCAGTGCTTTCCTGACCTTGTGCGCATAAACCCGGTTTTTCTCGCACATCGGCGCGGCAGGAATATACATCACATTCCCCCAGCCCTGTTGATTGTCTACCGGTGCGACACAGTGGATCACATCGCAGTGCCACCAGACAGAATCCCCCGCTGTTATTGCCGGAATTGACGTTAGTGCTTTCATCAATAAGGGATGCCATTTCTCTGAAACAGGCAGAACTTTACCAGGCGCAACACCGCACAGCTCGTCGTTCGGTACGTCATCCAGCAACGGACGCAGCAGAACGTATGCCATCGCTTCCGGGATCGGCACCACGTGTAACAATCCCTGGCCTGGTAACATATCGGAAAGTGCCGTCCAGCCCTGGAACGTGCGGAACACCGAACATTTGGTGGTGTTATCGACGGTGTATTCTTCTACATCGGTACGGTGTGCGGCATCCCACGGATCGTAATCATCAAAATTACCGTTGAAAACATGGGCAAAAACGCGCTGATAAGCAGGTAATAACCAGCGTTCCAGTGCGCCAGAATCAGTGTGTGCCCCCAGACCTTTGGACGTCGTGCCCGGTGGGCGGCGGCGGATCCTGTCTGGATAGATCACGCTGACATCGGGATCAAACCATTGTTTGCCGTTGCTTTCAGACTTCCACAGACGGTTAAGGAAAGATTGCACCGCAGCCATATTGTCGCTCTGCCGCGCCTGCATCTGTGCCTGTGACCAGTAAATGGGATAGATTTCGGGGCGAGACGCCTCCAGCGAGCCGAAAAAGCTGTCACCAGGACCTTTATACACATCATCAAAGTGATTGGCATCAAGGTAGTTGAGCATTGCGCGATCCCACGCCAGCGCCTGCTCGCGGGGGAAATTGCCTTTTATTACCGCGCAACCGCGACGTTTTATCTCATTGCGCGTGGCTTCACTCACTGTACCTGCTGCAATGTCGCTATAAGGAACTTCCGGCCAAACCGGCAATCCTTGCGCTTTCAGTGCGTCTATTTCTGCTACACGCGCTTCGATTTTTGCAGAGAGTTTTTCGAAGACCTGTTGTACATCGCCGATCTGTTGTCGCAGCTTCGCTTTCATTTCACGGATAGCCGTTTTCGCATCTGTTGGCAGCGTCTCATAGATAAAAGTCATATCAACCTCGCAACTTTCGTTCGAAAGTGAAAATAGTTACGATTGATACTTTAAGTTAAAAATAAGTTAACGCAAGATAAAAATCTTGAGTCAGTGCACAAAGTGAGCAAAAAAGAGAGATGCCGGAACGGTCGCTCCGGCCGGGAGAAGATTACTTATTGAAAGGAGCGGAGCTATCCAGCACCGCCTGAATCACATTCAGCGCGCCTTCATGATTATTATCATCGGTAGCGTAACGGGCGATTTGTTTAATGTTTTCCGCAGCATTGCCCATCGCAAAGGAATAATGCGCCATTTTAAGCATCTCTGCGTCGTTACCGCTGTCGCCAATCGCTACCACATTTTGCGGCGACAGACCCCAGCGTTTTAACAACCGCGAAATACCATTTGCTTTATGCAGGCCGGGAATAATCAGGTCGATAAAACCCGCGCCACTGGTGACAGGTTTCATAATGCCATCGAGCGCAACGTGCAGTTTGTCGACAACCAGCGGGATTTGTTCATCCGGCAGGTTGAGCGAAAACTTGAAAAGCACGTCATCAATCTCCTGGTAATCCTTCACAGGTTTCAGTCGATGGTAGTGTTTTTCCATCAGTGCGACGAATGCTTCCGGCGCATTTTCACTGATGTATGCGCTTTGCAGACCACAGGCGACAAAATTGAGTTGTTTATCTTTCAGCAGTTCCCCAATGACAATCCTGGATTCATGCCGGGTCAGTTCGCCGTGGAACAACTGCTTGCCATGTTCGTAGACCAGCGCGCCATTTTCCGCGACAAAAGAGATTTCATCTTTTAGCTCAGGAAAGAAGGAAATAAGCTGGTAATACTGGTTACCACTGGCGACAACGAACTCAATGCCGCGCTTTTTCAGTTCCTGATATTGCGCCATAAAACGTGGTTGGTTGTACATTTTGGCGTCGTTAAGAAAAGTACCGTCCATATCGCAAACGATAACTTTTACAGTCATAAAAGTGCTCCCGGCAATGAATGCAAACGCCACAGTGTAATGACAATGTGATGCGGAGCACAAACTAATTTCGAATGAAGGTGAGAGTAAAATTGATTTTGTGAATGTTTTAGCCCGGCGACGCCGCCGGGCTGAGGGGATTACAGCATGTGTTCGGTGCGGGCGATGATATCGTCCTGAGCGTCTGGAGAGAGCGCGGTGAAGAAGGCGGAATAACCCGCTACGCGCACGACCAGATCCCGGTACTGATCCGGATGTTTTTTCGCTTCCAGCAGCGTTTCGTGGGAAACAATGTTGTACTGAATATGCCAGCCTTTATGCACTTCGAAGAAGGTGCGTAGCAGGATCATCAGTTTCTGCTTGTCAGATTCGTTCTCCAGCGTCGCCGGGTTTAGTTTCTGGTTGAGCAATACACCGCCGAGAATCGCTGCGGTAGGCAGTTTACCCACCGAGCCAATGACCGCCGTTGGGCCGAGATGGTCAGTACCGGAAGCCGGGCTTGCGCCTTCCGCCAGCGGGGTATGTGCTTTACGTCCGTCCGGCGTTGCCATTGTTTGCGCGCCAAACGGTACGTTAGCGGAGATAGACGACGTACCTGCGTAATAGTTGCCGCCAACCGGACCACGACCGTAGCGCGGGTTGTGGTACTGCTTCAGTTCGTCAATATAGGTCTGATAGGCGCGAGCCAGCAGCGTATCGACGCTATCATCGTCGTTGCCATACTTCGGCGCGCCGTTAATCAGACGCTGACGCAACTGCTCATGAGTCAGGCCATCGAAGTCATCCGCCAGCGCGGCAGCCAGTTGTTGTTGACCAATCGCGCCCTGTTCAAATACCAGTTTCTTCACTGCCGCCAGGCTGTTGCCGAGGTTGGCAATGCCGACCTGCAGGCCAGAAACCCAGTCATATTTCGCGCCGCCTTGCTTGATACTTTTCGCTCGCTCAATGCAATCATCCACCAGCGCCGAGCAGAGAATATCGTGCACGTTCTCTTCCAGCATGGTGTCGACCACATATTCGATTTCGATCGATTTGCGGGTGTAGTAACGGATTTGCGTATCCCACGCGTCCATTACTTCATCGAAGTTGTTGAAGTTACCCGCTGACAACGCTTTTTCTTGCGGCAGGAACACGTTGCCGCTGGTGGCATCACGACCGCCTTCCAGCGCCGCCAGCATCACGCGGGCGAAGTTGATAAAGCTCATGCCGGTGCAGCGATAGCCCCATTTGCCGCCGACGGCGGTTTCGATACAACCAATCGCTGCGTAGTCGTAAGCGTCCTGCGGTTCAATACCGAGTTTAATAAATTCCGGGATCACGATTTCGTCGTTGTTGAACGCCGGCATCCCGAAGCCGCAGCGGATCACCTGTACGCAGGCGTCGAGGAAATCGTTACTCATTCCCGCATGGTAACGCACGCTGAGGTTAGGCTGAGTGGAGCGCAGACGACCGCAGGATTCCAGGATCGCGTAAGAGAGCGGATTCACTGCGTCCATCGGCTGACCATCAACCAGATTTTGCCCGCCAATGGTGACGTTCTGATACAGCGGACTTCCCGCAGAGGCTTTTGAGTGTGAGCCGGAGCGGATTTTGTTCACTTCCAGCAATTTCAACCAGCAGCTATGCAGCATCTCAATGGCGTGTTCGCGATCCAGCGTCTGGTTCAGTTCAACGTCGCGGCGATAGTATGGGTAGAGATACTGATCCATACGACCAAACGACACCGAGTGACCGTTTGATTCAATCTGCAAAATCAACTGGATGAAGTAGCACAGTTGCAGCGCCTGCCAGAACGTCTGCGGCGGCTGGTGGGCGATAAGATCGCAATTTTCTGCCATTGCCAGCAGTTCATCGCGACGGCTTTCGCGGGTTTCGGTGGCGGCCATTTCACGCGCCAGGGCAGCGAAACGTTCAATATGTTCACTGACTGCAACCAGCACGATATCAATCGCTTTCAGGAACTGCTCGCCGTGCAAATCTTCCAGCACAGTCAGGTTGATACGCGAGCGACGCTCCGCCACTTTCTCGCGCAGACCATCAAGCCCTTTTTCCAGCAACAGCGGGAAATTGACCGCCAGGTGTGCATCGCCGGAGGTCATATTGCCTTCTGCTTTGATAATACCGGTCGCCAGCAGGCCTTTTTGCTCATCGGTAAACATGCCGTAGCAGCGATCCTGTACGGTCTGACCACGCCACCACGGGCACACTTCATGCAGAACGCGTTTGTTCTCTTCGCTCACCGCAAAACCCGCGCCGGGACGATCGGCCAGATCATCAATCTCTTTTTCGATCCACGACACGGTATATTCCGGGAAGATTGGCGCGGCGCGAACTTCGCTTGCCTGGTTGCCGATGATCAACTCATCGTGTTTGATCCAGATGGTGCGATTCGCCAGGTGATGCGCCAGCGCCAGCGCGCGACGAACCGGGATCGGCTTATCGAGATGTTGTTGATACATCTCGGTATAGTGCTGTGCGCGCTCGGTACAAACCGGCGGTTTCACAATATGCACCAGCGCATTTTTGTGCGCTTTAATGCGGTCGCTGAGCGTGTCCAGTTTCAGTGTTGTCATGGTTGTTATCCTCGTAAAGTCGCGGTTAACCCTTTCTGGCAGGCATACTGCTGGGCAAAGTCGAGCAGTTCTGGCGCATCAAGCGGTTTTTCCGGGGCGTCATAGGGCAGATTAAGTAAGTGATATTTGTTGATGCCCAGCGTGTGGTAGGGCAGGAAATGAATTTCGCCAACGTGCAGCTCGTCGGCGGCAAAATCGGTAATGGCTTTTACAGAGGTTTCGTCAGCATTAAAGCCCTGAATCAGCGGCACGCGGATAATGATTTTTTTCCCCGCTGCGGCGAGTTTTTTCAGGTTATCCAGCACTCTGGCGGCGTTACCGTCGGTCCACTGTTTAAACGGCACGTCGGCGACGTGTTTTAAATCGGCAAGAAACAGATCGATATAGGGCAGAGAAGGGGCGATATATTTCCACGGCACATGCAGGCAGGTTTCTACCGCAGTATGAATGCCGGCCTCGTGGCTGGCTTGCAGTAGTGCCGTCGCCATTTCCGGCTGCATAAAGGGTTCACCGCCAGAAAGCGTTAAGCCGCCGCCGCTGCGATCGTAAAACGGTTTATCGCGCAAAACGGTCGCCATGATCTCCTCAACGCTTTTCACTTCACCACACACGGTTAACGCCTGTGTCGGGCAGCAGTTGGTTAACGCCGTCAGATGCTCCGGGGTTAACTTTTCCCGATGAATAAGCAGGCCATTCAGCGTGCGCTCAATCACTTCCGGCACGGCCTTAGCACATAGCTCGCAGCCCTCCAGGCACAGACGTGCGTCATACAGTAGATCCTGCGTGCGGGCGCGGCTTTCAGGATTCTGACACCAGCGACAACCCAGCGAGCAACCTTTCAGAAAAACCACTGTGCGAATGCCGGGGCCGTCGTGGGTCGAGTAGCGTTGAATATTGAAGATCATAGATGCCTCTCTGTTTCGTTCAAATATTAAATTGCTTTCGAATGAAAGTTATGTTGATGTGCGTCAACTGTTCAGAGAGTTTTCTCGTGGTAGTCTGGTTTCAGACAAAAAGTACATTTTGAGGATGGTTATGGAACTGTATCTGGATACTTCAGACGTTGTTGCGGTGAAGGCGCTGTCACGTATTTTTCCGCTGGCGGGTGTGACCACTAACCCAAGCATTATCGCAGCGGGTAAAAAACCGCTGGACGTTGTGCTTCCGCAACTTCACGAGGCGATGGGCGGTCAGGGGCGTCTGTTTGCCCAGGTAATGGCTACCACTGCTGAAGGGATGGTGAATGACGCACGTAAATTGCGTTCTATTATTGCAGATATCGTGGTGAAAGTCCCGGTGACCGCCGAGGGGCTGGCAGCTATTAAGATGTTAAAAGCGGAAGGGATCCCGACGCTGGGCACGGCGGTGTATGGCGCAGCACAAGGGCTGTTGTCGGCGCTGGCGGGCGCGGAATATGTTGCGCCTTATGTCAACCGTATTGATGCTCAGGGTGGTAGCGGTATTCAAACCGTGACCGATTTGCATCAGTTACTGAAAATGCATGCGCCACAGGCGAAAGTGTTAGCCGCGAGTTTCAAAACCCCGCGTCAGGCGCTGGACTGCTTACAGGCAGGATGTGAATCCATCACGCTGCCACTGGATGTGGCACAACAGATGATTAGCTATCCGGCGGTGGATGCCGCTGTGGCGAAGTTTGAGCAGGACTGGCAGGGCGCGTTTGGCAGAACGTCGATTTAACGGGATATTCTGCATCCTCATAAATTGCTTATAACGTGGCGGAGTGCACCGGTGCCTGCCGCGTCTTATCAGGCCTGGAAATCTGCGCCCGAACCGTAGGTCGGATAAGGCGTTTACGCCGCATCCGACACCCGGAGCACAATGCCCGATGCGACGCCTGGCGCGTCTTATCAGGCCTGGAGGCGACAATTACTGCCCGCAAACCTCACATCCCGGATTGCGCATCAGTTTCATTTCGCGGAACTGACAGGTCATCGCATCGTACATAACGATTTTTCCGCTGGCAGGTTTCCCATAGCCTGTCAGCAGTTTGATCGCTTCCATTGCCTGCAACGAACCAATTACGCCAATCAATGGCGCCATCACGCCTGCTTCCACGCAGGTTAACGCGTTTTCGCCAAACAAACGGCTAAGGCAGCGGTAGCAAGGCTCGCCGTCCTGATAAGTAAAGACGGTGATTTGACCTTCCATACGAATTGCCGCGCCGGAAACCAGCGGCACCTTCGCGGCAAAACAGCCTGCGTTCAGTTGATTACGTACCGCAACGTTATCCGTACAGTCGAGCACCAGATCGTGTTTAGCAATCAACGCAGCAAGCTCAGCATCATCAAGTAACGCATTCACTGGTGTAATTGCGATATGTGGATTGATCCGTGCCAGTGCATCACGGGCAGATTCAACCTTCGGTTGCCCGACCGTAGCGTCACTGTGTAGCGTCTGGCGTTGCAGATTCGAGAGCGAAACCGTGTCGAAGTCGAGCAGCGTCAGGTTGCCGACACCGGCGCTTGCCAGATACTGCGAGGCTGCGCAGCCGAGTCCACCGAGGCCGACGACCAGCACGCGAGAATCTTTCAACGCTTCCTGGCCGTCAAAATCAAAACCACGCAGGATGATTTGCCGGTTGTAGCGCAGCATCTCCTGATCGCTGAGTTCCGCCATTACAGGCCTCCGAACAACGCGTTAAACGGCTCGACTTCCACCCATTCGCCCGCTTCAACATTGCCGCGATCGCGTTCCAGCACGATAAAGCAGTTGCCGAGGCTAAAAGAGCTAAATATATGGGAACCCTGATGTCCGGTGGTCATCACTTCCAGTTCGCCGTCGGCATTGCGTTGCAGCACACCACGCTGGAAATCAAGACGACCAGGCGTTTTCTTGAGGCGAGAAGCCGTGCGTACACGCTGGCGCGTAGGCAGGCCGCTGGCGGCGTTGCCGCTTAATTTTGCCAGTAACGGCTGTACCAGTTGGTAGAATGTCAGCGTTGCTGAAACCGGATTACCCGGCAGGCCGCAGAACCAGCTATTGCCGAGTTTACCGAACGCGAACGGTTTACCCGGTTTAATCGCCAGCTTCCAGAAGGCGATTTCGCCCAGCTCTTCGAGAATGGTTTTGGTGTAATCTGCTTCACCAACCGAAACACCGCCAGAACTGATCACTACATCCGCCTGACTGTCGGCTTCAATAAATGCTGTGCGCAAGGCGTGGGGATCGTCGCGGATAATCCCTAAATTGATCACCTCGCAACCCAGTTGTTCTAACATCAGGTGTACGGCGAGACGGTTGGTATCGTAGATTTGACCGTCGCCCAGCGGCTGACCTGGCAACTGGAGTTCATCACCGGTGGAAAACAGCGCCACACGCACTTTGCGAATCACCGGAACGTCGGCAATTCCCAGCGAAGCAATCACCGGCAGCTCTGCGGTAGTCAGGCGAGTCCCCGCCGGAAAAACAACCGCACCCGCAGAGATATCTTCACCGCGACGACGAATATTTTGCCCGCTACGCACTTCAGCGGTAAAACGCACTCCTGCATCCGTTTGTTCGGTCTGTTCCTGCATCACCACCGCTTCACAGCCTTCCGGCACCGGAGCACCGGTCATAATGCGAATACAGGTGCCAGCAGGCCATTCACCATGATACGGCTGCCCGGCAAACGATTTGCCAGCAACGGGCAGCGGTTGCCCGGAGGCGATATCGGCTAAACGAACCGCGTAGCCGTCCATTGCCGAGTTATCAAACCCAGGGACATCGAGCGGCGAAACCACATCGCTCGCCAGAATACGACCAAAACACTGAACCAGTGGCAGCGTTTCCTGAGCAGTCAAAGGGGTAACGCGAGAAAGCATCTCATTAAGCGCGGTGTCGAGCGACATCAAACCGGTGGTAAATTCCATGAAAACACTCCTGCGGGGCAAAATCGAATCCGCCTATTATGTCAGAAAAACGCCACGGACTGTATGCCACCTCGGTCGTAGAGCGGGCTCCTGCCTTTACATGCCATATACATCTTTCTATATTCAAAAATTGAATGAATAATTCATAAAAATTCTGATATTTATAGCAAACTGGCGAGCCACCCTTAATGGACGAATACTATGGGCAAAGCAGTCATTGCAATTCACGGCGGCGCAGGCGCAATTAGCCGCGCACAGATGAGTCTGCAACAGGAATTACGCTACATTGAGGCACTGTCTGCCATTGTTGAAACCGGACAGAAAATGCTCGAAGCGGGCGCAAGTGCGCTGGATGCAGTGACGGAAGCCGTGCGCTTGCTGGAAGAGTGCCCACTGTTTAACGCCGGAATTGGCGCTGTCTTTACGCGTGATGAAACCCATGAACTCGACGCCTGCGTGATGGATGGCAATACCCTGAAAGCCGGTGCAGTGGCGGGCGTCAGTCATCTGCGTAATCCGGTTCTTGCCGCCCGTCTGGTGATGGAACAAAGCCCGCATGTGATGATGATAGGTGATGGCGCAGAAAATTTTGCTTTTGCTCATGGCATGGATCGCGTCTCGCCGGAGATTTTCTCCACGCCTTTGCGTTATGAACAATTACTGGCGGCGCGTGAGGAAGGGGAGATGCTCCTCGACCATAGCGGCGCACCGTTGGATGAAAAACAGAAAATGGGCACTGTGGGAGCCGTGGCGTTGGATCTCCATGGCAATCTGGCGGCTGCCACGTCCACGGGGGGAATGACCAATAAATTACCTGGTCGGGTCGGCGACAGCCCGCTGGTTGGCGCCGGGTGCTACGCCAATAACGCCAGCGTGGCAGTTTCTTGTACCGGCACGGGCGAAGTCTTCATTCGCGCGCTGGCGGCGTATGACATCGCCGCGTTGATGGATTACGGCGGCTTAAGCCTCGCACAAGCCTGCGAGCGGGTAGTGATGGAAAAACTCCCTGCGCTTGGCGGCAGTGGCGGACTAATCGCTATCGATCATGAAGGCAACGTCGCGCTACCTTTTAACACCGAGGGAATGTATCGCGCCTGGGGCTACGCAGGCGATACGCCAACCACCGGTATCTATCGTGAAAAAGGGGACACCGTTGCCACACAGTGATGAGCTTGAAGCCGATGATGTGCTGGCTGTTGATAATCTCAATATTGCCTTTATGCAGGACCAGCAGAAAGTGGCTGCGGTTCGCGGTCTCTCTTTTAGCCTGCGACGTGGTGAGACGCTGGCAATTGTTGGAGAGTCCGGTTCCGGCAAGTCAGTTACAGCACTGGCGTTGATGCGTCTGTTAGAACAGGCGGGGGGGCTGGTGCAGTGCGACAAAATGTTATTGCGGCGCCGCAGTCGTGAGGTGATTGAGCTTAGTGAGCAGCAGAGCTCCCGGCAAATGCAGCATATACGCGGTGCGGATATAGCGATGATTTTCCAGGAGCCAATGACGTCGCTAAATCCGGTATTTACCGTGGGCGAACAGATTGCCGAGTCTATCCGTCTGCATCAGAACGCCAGTCGTGAAGAAGCGATGGCGGAGGCGAAACGGATGCTGGATCAGGTTCGCATCCCGGAAGCACAAACCATTCTTTCGCGTTATCCGCATCAACTCTCCGGTGGGATGCGTCAGCGGGTGATGATTGCCATGGCGCTGTCATGTCGCCCGGCGGTGCTGATTGCCGATGAGCCGACGACTGCACTGGACGTCACCATTCAGGCGCAGATCCTGCAATTAATCAAAGTGTTGCAAAAAGAGATGTCGATGGGCGTCATCTTTATCACTCACGACATGGGCGTGGTGGCGGAGATTGCCGATCGGGTACTGGTGATGTATCAGGGCGAGGCGGTGGAAACGGGCAGCGTCGAACAGATTTTTCATGCGCCACAGCATCCTTATACCCGTGCGCTATTGGCTGCTGTTCCGCAGCTTGGCGCGATGAGAGGGCAAGATTATCCCCGACGTTTCCCGTTGATATCGCTTGAACATCCGACTCAACAGGAACGCCCTGTCGAGCAGAAAACGGTGGTTGATGGCGAACCTGTTTTACAGGTGCGTAATCTGGTCACCCGTTTCCCTTTGCGTAGTGGGTTGTTGAATCGCGTAACGCGGGAAGTGCACGCCGTTGAAAAGGTTAGTTTTGATCTCTGGCCGGGTGAAACGTTGTCGCTGGTGGGGGAGTCTGGCAGTGGTAAATCCACCACCGGACGGGCGTTGTTGCGCCTGGTTGAAAGTCAGGGCGGAGAAATTATCTTCAACGGCCAGCGAATCGATACTCTGTCACCCGGCAAACTTCAGGCATTGCGCCGCGATATTCAGTTTATTTTTCAGGATCCTTACGCCTCACTGGATCCACGCCAGACGATCGGTGATTCGATTATCGAACCGCTACGTGTTCATGGATTATTGCAGGGTAATGAAGCCGCTGCACGCGTTGCGTGGCTACTGGAACGCGTTGGTCTGTTACCCGAACATGCGTGGCGCTACCCGCATGAGTTTTCCGGCGGTCAGCGTCAGCGTATCTGTATTGCCCGTGCGCTGGCGTTGAATCCCAAAGTCATTATTGCCGATGAAGCCGTGTCGGCGCTGGATGTTTCTATTCGCGGGCAGATTATCAACTTGTTGCTCGATCTCCAGCGTGATTTCGGCATTGCATATCTGTTTATCTCTCACGATATGGCGGTCGTGGAGCGGATCAGCCATCGTGTAGCGGTGATGTATCTTGGACAAATTGTCGAAATAGGCCCCCGGCGCGCGGTCTTTGAAAATCCACAGCACCCTTATACGCGTAAATTACTGGCGGCAGTTCCGGTTGCTGAACCGTCCCGGCTGCGACCACAGCGCGTACTGCTATCGGACGATCTTCCCAGCAATATTCATCAGCGTGGCGAAGAGGTTGCAGCCGTCTCGTTGCAATGCGTCGGGCCGGGGCATTACGTCGCACAACCACAATCAGAATACGCATTCATGCGTAGATAACATTCAGGCGGAGAATCAAATGGCAAGAGCTGTACACCGTAGTGGGTTAGTGACGCTGGGTATTGTCACAGCGTTGATGGCATCTTGTGCATTCGCTGCCAAAGATGTGGTTGTGGCGGTGGGATCGAACTTCACCACCCTCGACCCGTATGACGCGAATGACACGTTGTCACAGGCCGTGGCGAAATCGTTTTACCAGGGGCTGTTCGGTCTGGATAAAGAGATGAAGCTGAAAAATGTGCTGGCGGCGAGTTATACCGTCTCCGGTGACGGCCTCACTTACACCGTGAAATTGCGTGAAGGGATTAAGTTCCAGGATGGCACCGACTTCAACGCGGCGGCGGTAAAAGCGAATCTGGATCGGGCCAGTGACCCAGCGAATCATCTTAAACGCTATAACTTGTATAAGAATATTGCCAAAACTGAAGCGGTCGATCCGACAACGGTGAAGATTACGCTTAAACAGCCGTTCTCCGCGTTTATAAATATTCTTGCCCATCCGGCGACAGCGATGATTTCTCCGGCGGCGCTGGAAAAATATGGCAAAGAGATTGGTTTTCATCCGGTGGGAACCGGGCCGTATGAACTGGACACCTGGAATCAGACCGATTTTGTGAAGGTTAAAAAATTCACCGGTTACTGGCAGTCAGGACTACCCAAACTGGGCAGCATTACCTGGCGTCCGGTGGCGGATAACAACACTCGCGCGGCAATGTTGCAAACCGGTGAAGCGCAGTTTGCTTTCCCCATTCCCTACGAGCAGGCCGCGCTGCTGGAGAAAAACAAAAATATCGAGCTGATGGCCAGCCCGTCGATTATGCAGCGTTATATCAGTATGAATGTGACGCAAAAGCCGTTCGATAACCCGAAGGTACGGGAGGCGCTGAATTATGCCATCAACCGTCCGGCGCTGGTGAAAGTCGCGTTTGCGGGATATGCAACGCCCGCCACTGGCGTGGTGCCGCCGAGTATCGCCTACGCGCAAAGTTACCAACCGTGGCCTTACGATCCGGCAAAAGCGCGCGAATTACTTAAAGAGGCGGGATATCCCAACGGTTTCAGTACCACGCTGTGGTCGTCACATAACCACAGCACCGCGCAGAAAGTGCTGCAATTTACCCAGCAGCAGTTAGCGCAGGTAGGAATTAAAGCCCAGGTGACGGCGATGGATGCCGGACAGCGGGCGGCAGAAGTAGAAGGTAAAGGGCAAAAAGAGAGCGGCGTGCGACTGTTCTACACCGGCTGGTCGGCATCGACCGGCGAAGCTGACTGGGCGTTATCGCCGCTGTTTGCGTCACAGAACTGGCCACCGACGCTGTTTAATACTGCGTTTTACAGTAATAAACAGGTGGATGATTTCCTGGCTCAGGCACTGAAAACTAACGATCCGGCGGAAAAGACCCGCTTATATAAGGCGGCGCAGGATATCATCTGGCAAGAGTCGCCGTGGATCCCGCTGGTGGTCGAAAAACTGGTGTCGGCACACAGTAAAAATCTGACCGGTTTTTGGATCATGCCAGACACCGGCTTCAGCTTTGAAGATGCGGACTTGCAATAAGCAACGCAGGGAGTGGAATGCTTAATTACGTTATCAAACGCTTACTGGGGTTGATTCCGACGCTGTTTATCGTCTCGGTGCTGGTGTTTTTATTTGTCCATATGCTGCCCGGCGATCCGGCGCGATTGATTGCCGGCCCCGAAGCCGATGCTCAGGTCATCGAACTGGTGCGTCAGCAACTGGGTCTGGATCAGCCGCTGTATCACCAGTTCTGGCACTACATCAGCAACGCAGTGCAGGGAGATTTTGGCCTGTCGATGGTGTCGCGTCGTCCGGTTGCCGATGAGATTGCCAGCCGCTTCATGCCAACGCTGTGGCTGACCATAACCAGTATGGTCTGGGCGGTGATATTTGGTATGGCGGCAGGAATTATCGCCGCCGTCTGGCGTAACCGTTGGCCGGATCGATTGAGTATGACCATCGCGGTGTCGGGGATCTCCTTCCCGGCATTTGCCCTGGGGATGCTTTTGATACAGGTTTTCTCCGTTGAGCTGGGCTGGCTGCCTACCGTAGGTGCAGATAGTTGGCAGCACTACATTTTACCCTCCCTGACGCTCGGTGCGGCAGTGGCAGCCGTGATGGCGCGCTTTACCCGTGCGTCGTTTGTCGATGTCTTAAGCGAAGATTATATGCGTACCGCGAGGGCGAAAGGGGTGAGTGAAACCTGGGTTGTCCTCAAACACGGGCTACGCAACGCGATGATCCCGGTAGTGACCATGATGGGCTTACAGTTTGGCTTTTTGCTCGGAGGTTCCATCGTGGTGGAGAAGGTTTTCAACTGGCCCGGACTTGGGCGCTTACTCGTTGACTCCGTAGAAATGCGCGATTACCCGGTGATTCAGGCGGAAATTCTGCTTTTCTCGCTGGAATTTATTCTTATCAACTTAGTGGTGGATGTGCTTTACGCCGCCATTAACCCGGCTATCAGGTACAAGTAAGGATGCGATTATTTAACTGGCGTCGTCAGGCGGTGTTAAACGCCATGCCACTAGTAAAACCTGATCAGGTGCGTACTCCGTGGCATGAGTTCTGGCGACGTTTTCGCCGTCAGCATATGGCGATGACCGCCGCATTATTCGTCATTTTGTTGATTGTGATGGCAATTTTTGCACGCTGGATCGTCCCCTATGACGCCGAAAATTATTTCGATTATGACAATCTGAATAACGGACCTTCTTTGCAGCACTGGTTTGGCGTCGATTCACTGGGGCGCGACATTTTCAGCCGTGTCCTGGTTGGTGCACAAATCTCGCTGGCGGCGGGCGTGTTTGCGGTGTTTATCGGTGCGGCGATTGGGACGTTGCTGGGTTTGCTGGCTGGATATTACGAAGGCTGGTGGGATCGGCTGATCATGCGTATTTGCGATGTGCTGTTTGCTTTCCCTGGCATTTTGCTGGCTATTGCTGTTGTCGCGGTGCTGGGAAGCGGCATTGCTAACGTGATTATCGCCGTCGCTATCTTTTCTATTCCTGCGTTTGCCCGACTGGTGCGCGGCAACACGCTGGTGTTAAAACAGCAAACCTTTATTGAATCAGCGCGCAGTATTGGTGCCAGCGATATGACCATTTTGTTGCGCCACATCTTACCGGGGACAGTCTCTTCCATCGTCGTGTTCTTTACCATGCGCATTGGCACCTCAATTATCTCCGCCGCCAGTCTGTCGTTTCTCGGCTTGGGAGCGCAGCCGCCGACCCCGGAGTGGGGAGCGATGCTCAACGAAGCGAGAGCGGATATGGTTATCGCGCCGCATGTGGCGGTTTTTCCGGCACTGGCTATTTTCCTGACCGTGCTGGCGTTCAACTTGCTGGGTGATGGTTTGCGTGATGCGCTGGACCCCAAAATTAAAGGATAGTCACGGTTGAACATTGCTTGAAAGAGTAATGACCTCAGAGGAAATTATTGCCTTAAGCAAGTGTTGTAACTTTCTTCTAATTTTGTAGAATCGAGTAATTTGGTTAAAAAGCCGCTGTGAGGGACTATTTATGCAGCGGCACAGCGTACTGACAGTTATTTTGTTAAATGTATTAACATGCTGAGTTTATACGAAAAGATAAAGACCAGGCTGATAATTTTATTTTTATTGGCTGCGCTGTCATTTATTGTTCTTTTTTTCATCATTAACTATCAGCTGGTATCGGAGCGTGCGGTAAAACGTGCTGATAGCCGCTTTGAACTTATTCAAAAAAACGTTGGCTATTTCTTTAAAGATATTGAACGTTCCGCTCTGACGTTAAAGGACTCACTTTATTTATTGAAAAACAGTGAGGAGATTAAACGAGCTGTCATCCTGAAAATGGAAATGATGCCATTTTTAGACTCAGTGGGGCTGGTACTGGATAATGATAAATATTATCTATTTTCGCGGCGGGCGAATGATAAAATCTTTGTTTATCATCAGGAAAAGGTAAATGGTCCCCTTGTTGATGAGGCAGGACGCGTCATCTTTGCCGATTTTAATCCGTCGCAGCGCCCGTGGTCAGTAGCTTCGGATGGCTCTGACAGTAGCTGGAATCCGGCATATAATTGCTTTGATCGTCCGGGGAAAAAATGTATTTCTTTTACACTACGAATTAACGGCAAAGACCGTGATTTGCTGGCTATTGATAAAATTCATGTCGATTTAAACTGGCGATACCTGAACGAATACCTTGATCAAATCAGCGCAACTGATGAAGTGTTGTTTCTGAAACAAGGTTATGAAATCATTGCCAAGAACCAACTCGCCCGTGAAAAATTGATTATTTATAATAGCGAAGATAATTATAATATTATTGATTCTGTCGATACAGAGTATATAGCAAAAACATCGCGCGTACCCAATAACTCGCTATTCGAAATCTATTTTTATTATCCTAGGGGGAAACTATTTAACGCGTCAGATAAACTTTTTTATTTACCGTTTGCTTTCATTATTGTCGTATTGCTGGCGGTTTACTTAATGACGACCCGTGTGTTCCGTCGCCAATTTTCAGAAATGACAACGCTGGTCAATACGCTGGAGTTTTTACCTGACTCTGCGGATCAAATGCAGGCACTGAAAATTCGTGACGGCGATGCGAAAGAGATTATCAGCATCAAAAATTCGATCGCGGAAATGAAAGATGCTGAAGTTGAGCGTTCAAATAAATTGCTCTCGCTGATCTCCTACGATCAGGAAAGCGGTTTTATCAAAAATATGGCGATTATTGAGTCAAACAATAATCAGTATCTGGCCGCCGGGATCATCAAACTGTGCGGACTGGAAGCCGTCGAAGCCGTGTTTGGTGTCGAGGAACGCAACAAAATCGTCAGGAGGCTGTGTCAGCGAATTGCCGAGAAATATGCACAATGCTGCGATATCGTGACATTTAATGCCGATTTATATTTATTATTATGTCGGGAAAATATACAGACGTTTACTCGTAAAATAGCGATGATAAACGATTTCGACAGTAGCTTTGGCTATCGCAATCTGCGTATACACAAATCTGTCATTTGTGAACCTCTGAAGGGCGAAAATGCCTGGAGCTACGCAGAAAAACTGAAGCTGGCGATTTCCAGCATCCGTGACCATATGTTCTCTGAGTTTATTTTCTGTGATGATGCAAAACTCAGCGAAATTGAAGAGAATATCTGGATTGCGCGCAATATCCGTCATGCAATGGAAAAAGGCGAGCTATTCCTGGTTTATCAACCGATTGTTGATATTAACACCCGTGAAATTCTGGGCGCTGAGGCACTGTGCCGCTGGGTTTCTGCGGAGCGGGGGATCATCTCGCCACTGAAGTTTATTGCTATCGCGGAAGATATCGCTTTTATCAATGAACTGGGTTACCAAATTATTAAAACGGCGATGGCTGAATTCCGCCATTTTAGCCAGCGTGCGCTCCTGAAACAGCATTTCTTACTGCATATAAATGTTTCGCCCTGGCAGTTAAACGAACCTCATTTTCATGAGCGTTTTATCGCCATCATGAAAGAACATGAACTGACAGCGAAAAGTCTCTGTATTGAGATCACTGAAACTGTGATTGAGCGAATTAGTGAACATTTTTATCTCAATATTGAACAACTGCGTAAACAAGGGGTACGAATATCGATTGATGACTTTGGTACGGGTTTGTCAAACCTGAAACGTTTTTATGAAATTAATCCTGATAGCATAAAAGTGGACTCGCAATTTACCAGCGATATTTTCGGCACTGCGGGTAAAATTTTGCGCATTATCTTCGACCTGGCACGCTATAACCGGATCCCGGTGATTGCAGAAGGTGTTGAGAGCGAAGAGGTTGTGCGTGAATTAATCAAATTAGGGTGTGTTCAGGCCCAGGGGTATCTGTACCAGAAGCCGTTGCCATTCTCTGCCTGGGACAAAAGTGGAAAGTTAGTAAAAGAGTAGTTTAGGTATGTCCAGAATCAATAAATTCGTACTTACAGTCAGTCTGCTGATTTTTATCATGATTTCAGCAGTTGCCTGCGGGATCTATACCCAGATGGTAAAAGAACGGGTGTATGGCCTGAAACAGTCCGTTATTGATACTGCTTTTGCGGTGGCAAATATTGCTGAATATCGGCGTAGTGTGGCAATTGATCTCATTAACACGCTTAACCCGACTGAAGAAGAATTGCTGGCTGGCTTGCGCACAGCTTACGCTGACTCGGTTTCACCTTCTTATTTGTATGATGTTGGTCCTTATCTGATTTCCAGTGATGAGTGTATTCAGGTTAAGGAGTATGAAAATAATTATTGTGCAGATATTATGCAAGTTGTTAAGTATCGGCATGTTAAAAATACGGGGTTCATCTCTTTTGACGGCAAAACCTTCGTCTATTATCTCTATCCGGTTACTCACAATCGCAGTTTGATATTTTTGCTTGGGCTGGAGCGATTTTCGTTACTGTCAAAGTCACTGGCAATGGATAGCGAGAATCTGATGTTCTCACTGTTTAAGAACGGCAAGCCAGTTACCGGTGATGAATATAATGCCAAAAACGCCATCTTCACCGTTTCGGAAGCGATGGAACATTTCTCCTATTTGCCGACCGGATTGTACGTATTTGCTTATAAAAAATACGTTTATTTGCAGGTATGTACGCTGATTATTTTCTTTGCTGCCTTGGTGGCAGTTATTTCAGGCACAAGTTGCCTCTATCTGATACGCAGAGTGATTAATCGTGGCATTGTTGAGAAAGAAGCCATTATTAATAACCATTTTGATCGCGTGCTGGACGGTGGGCTTTTCTTTTCGGCGGCGGATGTCAAAAAACTCTACAGCATGTATAACTCGGCGTTTCTTGACGATCTGACAAAAGCAATGGGCAGAAAATCCTTTGACGAAGATTTAAAAACCTTACCGGAAAAAGGCGGTTATTTATGCCTGTTTGACGTCGATAAATTCAAAAATATTAACGATACCTTCGGTCATTTGTTGGGCGATGAAGTGTTGATGAAGGTCGTGAAAATCCTTAAATCACAAATTCCGGTGGATAAAGGCAAAGTCTACCGCTTTGGCGGCGACGAATTTGCGGTGATTTATACTGGCGGAACCCTGGATGAGTTGCTATCGATTTTAAAAGATATCGTCAATTTCCAGGTGGGGAGTATTAATTTAAGCACCAGTATCGGCGTGGCGCATTCAAATGAATGTACTACCGTTGAACGGTTAAAAATGCTGGCGGATGAGCGGCTGTATAAAAGTAAGAAAAACGGCAGGGCACAGATTAGCTGGTAGTAATTTTTATTAACGAACCGGGCAAATGATTTTGCCCGGCCTGAATTAATTAAACCCGACTACCCCACAAATCGTACTCGTCGGCATGCTCGACTTTCACACGCAGGATATCGCCCGGCTTAACGTTGGTTTCACCATTGAGATAAACCGCGCCGTCGATTTCCGGAGCGTCTGCCATGCTGCGGCCGATTGCGCCTTCTTCGTCCACTTCGTCGATAATGACCAGAATTTCACGGCCCACTTTTTCTTGCAGGCGCTCGGCGGAAATCTGCTGCTGCAGTTGCATGAAGCGATTCCAGCGTTCTTCTTTCACTTCTTCCGGAACCTGGTCAGGCAGGGCATTGGCGTCTGCGCCTTCAACCGGGCTGTATTTAAAGCAGCCAACGCGATCCAGACGTGCTTCTTTCAGGAAGTCGAGCAGCATCTGGAAATCTTCTTCCGTCTCGCCAGGGAAGCCGACAATAAAGGTTGAACGCAGGGTCAGTTCCGGGCAGATTTCGCGCCACTGTTTGATGCGTGCCAGTTGGCGATCTACAGAACCCGGGCGCTTCATCAGTTTGAGAATTCGCGGGCTGGCGTGCTGTAACGGAATATCCAGATACGGCAGGATTTTGCCTTCAGCCATCAGCGGGATAACGTCATCTACATGCGGGTAAGGGTAAACGTAGTGCAGACGTGTCCAGATCCCCAGTTTTGATAACTGTTCGCACAGGCTGACCATACTGGTTTTTACCGGCTCGCCGTTGTAAAAGCCTGTACGGTGTTTAACATCAACGCCATACGCGGAAGTATCCTGGGAGATCACCAGAATCTCTTTAACGCCCGCATCTACCAGGCGTTTCGCTTCGCTTAACACTTCGCCAATCGGACGGCTCACCAGATCGCCGCGCATAGACGGAATAATGCAGAAGGTGCAGCGATGGTTACAGCCTTCGGATATCTTCAGATAAGCGTAATGACGTGGCGTCAGCTTAACGCCTTGCTCAGGCACCAGGCTCAGGAATGGGTTGTGTTTCGGTTTTGGCACGTAGTGATGAACGTGCTCCAGAACCTGCTCATAGCTATGAGGGCCGGTGATTTCCAGCACTTTCGGGTGGACTTCGCGGATCTGATCTTCTTTCGCCCCCAGACAACCGGTCACTATTACCTTGCCGTTTTCATTCAACGCTTCGCCAATGGCTTCCAGTGATTCTTGCACCGCACTGTCAATAAAACCGCAGGTGTTGACGATTACCATGTCTGCGTCGTCGTAGCTCGGTACCACGTCATAACCTTCAGTGCGTAGTTCGGTGAGAATACGCTCTGAATCGACAAGGTTTTTCGGACAGCCAAGGGAAACAAAGCCGATTTTCGGCTGGGGAGTTACTTTGCTCATAGCTTAAAAAATATTCAGTTACAGGAAAGGTCAGGGCAGGGATTCTACAGAGTTCTGGATAAAATTTGTATCGTAATCTGGTCAACAGGCGAGGAAAACGCCCCAAATATCGGGGCGCAAATGGTTATCAGGCTACAGGGTTTTCAGTTAGCGCCTTTGCAGGCTGGTTGCTGGATTTGTCCCGCAGCGTAAAGACCGAAATAAGCGTGAAGCAACCGGCAATCGCCCCCAGGATGAGATAGGTTTCAGCAAAGCCAATGGTGTCATACAGATAGCCGGCAATAGGTGAATAGATTGCCGTGGCGATGGATGCCACAAAAAGCACCAGCAGGTAGACCGTCGAAGAGAGTTTATGATCAAAGTTAGCTGCGATAAATTTAAACACAGATACCAGGATCAGTGGTTTTTCGATGGCGTGCATCATTTTAACGGCTGCAATCCACACTGGTCCCAGTTGGATTGCAGAACCGGCAATGCGCAACGACATAATGGTTCCGGCAATCACTAATGCCCATTTTGCGCCAGTGCGGTTAACAAACCACGGCATCAGACAGAGAAATAGGGTTTCTCCGCAGACCTGGACAGAAGCCAGAATCCCGTACCAGCGATTGCCTTCTTCTGGCGTCGGAAATTGCAGCGAAAAATATTGTGCGAATTGTTGATCGTAGGTGTCATAAATCTGCGTTACGAACAGAGTGAACATCAATAAAAACCAGAATTGACTATTTTTCGCCAGTTCAAGCGCATGGATAGCTTTCAGCGAATTGGTTTTTTCAATTTCCGCCTCGGTCAGTTCAATTTTGGTAAACATAAAGCAGATTGCGGCGACCACAATGGCACAGCTTGCCAGCCAGAAAGAGAGATTAGGGCTGGTATCAATGTATTTCCCCACAATCCACGCGGCGGCGGCCCATCCCAGAGAGCCCCACATTCTTACGCGACCATATTCAAAATGATAACGACGCGAAACTTTATCTATCCAGGAATCCAGAACGCCACAGCCAGAATTAAAAATGATCCCCAGGTAAACGCCACCCAAAACAGCGCCCAGCCAGAAGTTATGAACCAGAAGCGGGGCGTACACATAAATAAAGAATGGGCCTACGGGAAGTAATAATGCGACGAGGAGCCAGATGAGTTGTTTCTTAAGACCAAATTTATCGGAGATGAAACCGAAGAACGGTTGCATTAATAACGCAATGAAAGCATTAACGGAATAAAGTAATCCTGTGCGTGTGGCGGTAATTTCCAGATGCTGTGTCGTCCATATGACAAAAAATGCCATCGTTGCCGACCAGGCAAAGAGGTACAGGAAATCGAAAATACTGAGCAAAATATAATTACGTTTACCGGGCAATAACATAGCCATATCCTCAATCACTGGCGTTGGGTCATTTACCGTTGGCACAGGCATTCGCTGTGCTTACTGGTTATTGTTTTGGTATGCATCTCCGGAAAATGTCATACGTTAACAATTTCATTTTTACTCTGACCCTGACCGTGATGATTAGGCAATGTGTTAAATGAATGTTTGCGATTTGCATCACAATTATTGCTGGTAATAAAAAAGATTTAGCGAAATAGATCACTAAATCTTTTTATGAGAACGTATTACTTTTATGCCTTGCGTGTTAGCTCATCCGCCAGTGTGCGAAGGTGTTCAGCAATATTCATCAGATCAGTCTGTGGTGAGTGCAGAGGGCCAGCAGAGTTACGCACGACCAGGCGACTGGGAAGGATGGTTGAAGAGCGGAGCATCGCATGTTCATCGTCCGGCTGTAAAATCTGTTGAACGGAAATTTTCCCTTGTAAATCAAAGTCGATTGCGACAGTCGTCAGTGAAGGCTCAAAAAACGCACTCTCATAAGTGTCGTCATAGCCAATGACAGAAATATCTTGCGGGATTTTACGTTTTTGTTGATGTAAGGCGCTTAACGCCCCCAATGCCATCTGATCATTGGCGATCAGAAGAGCGGTCGCCTGTGGCGTTTCACGTAGCATCTGTAACGTCGCCAGATAGCCGCTTTGAGCGTCCCAACTACCGTAATGAATGGCCAGTGGCGTCAGTTGGAGTGAGGAGAGGGTATCGCGCCAGGTATTGAGTCGTAGCCGCGCCGGTACTGAGTTTTCTGGGCCAGAGATCAGGCAAAATTGACGATGCCCCAAATCGTGAAGATATTTCACGCTGGCGCGTGCACCTTCTGCGGGATTAAAGGTGACGTTAAATACCGGGCTATAAGGATCCACGTCGAGAAACAGACACAACACATCGCTGTTTTCAGCAACCAGAGTTTCAGCCAATGCCGTTTCCAGCGGTGCGTTGATAATAATCTTTGTTACCCGTTGTGCTTTTAAGTCATTAATTGCAGCCTGAATACCTTTAATATCAATATCATCGATCATGGATATCAGCACCTGATATCCCTGTTCTCCGGCATATTTTTTCACTGCTGCCGCAATTTGCGAGGGGGCATGTAGGGCGAGCGAAGTTGTAACCAGCCCGATCGTTTTGCTCTCTTTCCCTACCAACTGTTGAGCTACGCGATTTGGAACGTATTTAAGTTCGGCAATGGCTTGTTCAATTTTTTGACGTGTTTTGGCAGACACGTTCGCTGAATTGTTAAGCACCCGCGACACTGTCTGATAAGAAACATTGGCATGACGAGCAACATCGGCAAGGGTTGCAGCTTTGGTTTTCATATTCGCCCCGGCTAAAAGATTTGTCACAGTATACCGCAGTGAATGTCATACGTATCACGCTCACCTGTCTCAGTGCTGGTAGCTGAACCGACGAACCTGTTTGAAGGGAAAAAACGCGTACTTGATCACATTCTTGCCGGACATTCCTTGCATGGCGAAGCAATTAATTACTAGATGATATCGTTGTGAACGAATAACATTTTTTGTCTGTTTAAAACAATTCAGGAGTCAGCATGGACAAGCACCCACCGATCATCCCCAGAGCCCCATGGTTACTTCATGGTGCTGATTACAATCCGGAGCAATGGTTACATGTCCCTGGGATTCTGGAGAAAGATATCGCCATGATGCAACAGGCTGGTTGTAACACCATGTCGGTGGGCATTTTTAGCTGGTCAATGCTGGAACCCACAGAGGGTGAGTATCGCTTTGACTGGCTGGATGAAGTGCTGGATAAACTTCATGCTGGCGGGATTTCTGTCTTCCTCGCAACACCAAGCGGAGCAAAACCCGCCTGGCTTGCAGCTCGTTATCCAGAGGTTCTGAGAGTTAGCGCCTCACGCGAGAAAATGCTTCACGGAGGTCGCCATAATCATTGCCTTTCTTCGTCAGTGTATAAAGATAAAGTGACGCAAATTAACCGTAAGCTGGCGCAGCGATACGCCAATCATCCGGCGGTTCTGGGGTGGCATATCAGTAATGAGTATGGCGGAGAATGTCATTGTAAGGGATGCCAACAGGCGTTTCGCCGTTGGTTGCAGACTCGTTACACCACTCTTGAGGCGCTTAATCAGGCATGGTGGACTGGCTTCTGGAGCCATACATACAGTGACTGGTCACAAATTGAATCGCCTTCCCCATTAGGTGAGATGTCTAACCACGGTTTGAATCTTGACTGGCGGCGCTTTGTCACATCGCAGGTAAAAGAGTTCTACCAAATGGAGATCGCGCCGTTAAAAGCTGAACGCCCAGATTTACCTGCGACGACCAATTTTATGTGGTATTTCAATGACTACAACTACTGGGCATTAGCCGAAGTGGTTGATTTTGTGAGTTGGGATAACTATCCCATGTGGCATAAACAGGAAGATGAACGCGCCGTTGCCTGTAAAACAGCGATGTATCACGACCTGATGCGTACCTTGAAAAATAAACCGTTTATTCTGATGGAATCCACGCCCAGCCAGACAAGCTGGCAGCCAACCAGCAAATTGAAAAAGCCGGGAATGAATATTCTTTCTTCCTTACAGGCCGTCGCTCACGGCGCAGACGGCGTGCACTATTTTCAGTGGCGTAAGAGTCGTGGCGCCGTGGAGAAGTTTCATGGTGCGGTAGTTGATCATGTCGGTCATCTGGAGACGCGTACCGGGCGCGAAGTCATACAACTGGGGCAACGGCTGGCTCATCTTAACCAATTGGTTGGGACGAAAACGCAGGCAAAAGTTGCCATTATTTTCGACTGGGAAAACCGCTGGGCGGTCAATGATGCTGCCGGGCCGCGCAATTGCGGTATCCACTACGAGCAAACGGTAGTGGAGCATTACCGACCTTTCTGGGAGCAGGGCGTGGCGGTCGATATTATCAATGCTGATTGTGATCTTACGGGTTATCAGTTAGTTATTGCCCCAATGCTCTATATGGTTCGCGATGGATTTGCTGCTCGTGCTCGCGCCTATGTTGACGCTGGTGGCAATTTTGTCACCACTTACTGGTCCGGGATTGTCAATGAAACCGATTTATGTCACCTGGGTGGGTTCCCTGGCCCGTTGCGTGACCTGATGGGTGTGTGGGCTGAAGAGATTGATAGCCTTAATGATTATCAGCATAACGAAGTTATCTGTGAGCCGAATGCGTATGGACTGCAGGGGCAATGGCAGGCACGGGAATTATGTGCGGTTATTCACGCCGAAGGTGCACAGGTTCTGGCGCGCTATGGCGAGGATTTTTATGCGGGTACGCCTGCGTTAACGGTAAATCACGTCGGACAAGGTCGAGCTTTCTATGTGGCTTCGCGTAATGATGCGTCATTTCATCAAGCGTTTGCCGCGATGTTGATCAACACACTTCATCTCCCAAAAGCACTTGCTACTGAACTTCCTGCTGGCGTTATTGCAACGCGTCGGACAGACGGCGATCAGGAATGGGTTTTTGTACAAAACTACACTGCTCATGTACAAAATATTGTGCTTCCTGGAGCGTGGCGAGTGGCGGAAACAGGTAAAGCTTGTTCACAAGACTTAGAACTGGCGCCGTGGGGATGCGAGGTGCTGGAAAGAGAAATAATGTAAATTCTTATTAATAAAATGTGAAGTATTGATCCCTGACAGCATTTTGTACAAAAAGTAGCCATACTATTTAATTGCACAAAGGCTGCAAAGAGGAGGATCGAAGTATGTTCGTTGACAGACAGCGAAGCGATCTACTTAACCGGTTGATCGATGCAAGAGTTGACCTCGCCGCATATGTGCAACTGAGGAAGGCCAAAGGATACATGTCCGTCAGCGAAAGCAATCATCTACGAGATAACTTTTTTAAACTGAATCGCGAACTGCACGATAAATCGCTGCGGTTGAATCTTCATCTGGATCAGGAAGAGTGGAGTGCTCTTCATCATGCTGAAGAAGCATTAGCGACAGCCGCAGTATGTTTGATGAGCGGGCATCATGATTGCCCGACTGTTATTACCGTCAACGCCGATAAGCTTGAAAATTGTCTGATGAGCTTAACGCTGAGTATCCAGAGCCTTGAAAAGCACACCATGCTTGCGCAGGCCTGAAAACTAAGGGGGAGAAAGCGTCTCCCCCTTCATGCTTAAGTTTTTGTAAAAATGAATTTGTCATCTCCTCCACTGACTACGCTTTAAGCCAGAGTCAATCCGGAGGCGTTATGCATCGACAATCCCTTTTCCTTGTGCCCTTTCTCTGTGTTTCTTCCGCTCTCTGGGCGGCTCCCGCGCCGGTAAATGTCGAAGTACTGCAAGACAAACTCGACCATCCGTGGGCGCTGGCCTTTTTACCTGATAATCACGGCATGTTAATCACCCTGCGCGGTGGCGAGTTGCGTCACTGGCAAGCAGGAAAAGGATTATCTGCGCCGCTTGTCGGTGTGCCGGAAGTCTGGGCGCGCGGGCAGGGCGGCCTGCTGGATGTGGCATTAGCGCCTGATTTTGCCCAGTCGCGCCGCATCTGGTTAAGTTATTCCGAAGTTGGCGATGATGGCAAAGCCGGAACTGCCGTGGGGTATGGCCGCTTAAGTGATGATCTCTCAAAAGTGACCGACTTCCGCACTGTCTTTCGCCAGACACCAAAACTTTCTACCGGCAACCATTTTGGCGGGCGGCTGGTCTTCGACGGTAACGGTTATCTTTTTGTTGCTCTGGGCGAAAACAATCAGCGTCTGACGGCGCAAGATCTGGATAAATTACAGGGCAAACTGGTGCGTCTGACCGAACAGGGCGAGATCCCGGATGATAATCCCTTTGTAAACGAATCCGGTGCGCGAGCCGGGATCTGGTCTTATGGCATTCGTAACCCGCAAGGGATGGCGATGAATCCGTGGAGTAATGCGCTGTGGCTGAATGAACATGGCCCGCGCGGTGGTGATGAAATTAATATCCCGCAAAAAGGCAAAAACTACGGTTGGCCGCTGGCAACCTGGGGTATTAATTACTCAGGTTTTAAAATACCGGAAGCAAAAGGGGAAATCGTCGCCGGAACCGAGCAACCGGTTTTTTACTGGAAAGATTCGCCCGCCGTGAGCGGTATGGCCTTCTATAACAGTGACAAATTCCCCCAGTGGCAGCAAAAATTATTTATTGGCGCGCTGAAAGATAAAGATGTCATCGTGATGAGCGTCAAAGGCGACAAAGTGACGGAAGATGGCCGCATATTAACGGACAGGGGGCAGCGAATTCGTGACGTTCGCACTGGACCCGACGGTTATTTATACGTTCTCACCGACGAGCCCAACGGGGAATTACTCAAAGTTAGCCCACGCAATTAGCTAACGGGGATCATCACCACTTTGCGCACAGCGGGGCGTTCGGTGAGTTGCTGATACCAGCGTTGCAGATTCGGACGCGGTGTCCAGGTCAGGCCAACGTTAAACAAATTGTAAATAAACGGTGCGATAGCGATATCGCCCACACCAAACTCGTCGCCAGAAAACCATTTTACTTTTGCCAGCTCCGCATCGAGTAGGGCAAACAGGGCATCGCACTCTTTGCAGCTGGCATCAATGGCGGCCTGATTACGTTCTTCTGGTGGCGTTCTGACTAATCCCATCAGGATCCCACGATGGGCATTGCTGAGCGTCTGGTTTGCCCAGTCCATCCACTTTTCGGCTTCTGCGCGACGTGCCGGTGAGTCGATCCACAGACGTTCTTGCCCGTACTGTGCCGCCAGATAGCGGACAATGGCGTTTGATTCCCAAAGAATTAAATCACTTTCGTCATCACGCAACAGCGGCACCAGCCCGTTAGGGTTCATCGCCAGAAAATCGGCGTCATGGTTTACCCCAAACTCACGACCCGCCAAAATTTGCTCATAAGGCAGTTCCAGTTCTTCGAGCGTCAGCAACACTTTTTTAACGTTGGTTGAATTATTCCGACCCCACAACGTAATCATACTCACCCCTTTTCCGACAGGCAGCCACAGGCTGAACAGGACTCCGATGGTGAAGTAAAGTTAACTTTTAAGCAACAGCGAGTAAAAAAATGACGCCAGAAGCAGCGAAGCGGCAGGATATTGCATAAACTTTAAAAACTTTACCAACTTACGGTTTCTTTAAACTTGTGTGTGCGTTATTAATCACCGAACTTATCATACGGCGATATAACGTATTTTTTTTGAATGGATACTCGGGTGGCATTTATGACGCAATACTCCTCTTTCCTTCGTGGTCTTGCAGCGGGTTCTGCATTTTTATTCCTTTTTGCCCCAACGGCATTCGCGGCAGAACAAACCGTTGAAGCGCCGAGCGTGGATGCGCGTGCATGGATTTTAATGGATTACGCCAGCGGTAAAGTGCTGGCAGAAGGCAATGCGGATGAGAAACTGGATCCCGCGAGTCTGACTAAAATCATGACCAGCTATGTGGTTGGGCAGGCGCTTAAGGCCGATAAGATCAAACTCACCGATATGGTGACGGTCGGTAAAGATGCCTGGGCGACGGGAAACCCGGCACTGCGCGGTTCGTCGGTAATGTTCCTCAAACCGGGCGATCAGGTTTCGGTGGCGGATTTGAACAAAGGTGTGATTATCCAGTCCGGTAATGACGCCTGTATTGCGTTGGCCGATTACGTTGCCGGGAGTCAGGAGTCATTTATTGGTTTGATGAATGGTTATGCCAAAAAACTGGGTCTGACCAACACCACCTTCCAGACGGTGCACGGTCTGGATGCGCCGGGGCAATTCAGTACCGCGCGCGATATGGCATTGCTGGGTAAAGCGTTAATCCACGATGTGCCGGAAGAGTACGCTATTCATAAAGAGAAAGAGTTTACCTTTAACAAAATTCGTCAGCCTAACCGTAATCGTCTGCTGTGGAGCAGCAATCTGAATGTTGATGGCATGAAGACCGGAACCACGGCAGGTGCGGGATATAATCTGGTTGCTTCGGCTACCCAGGGTGATATGCGTTTAATCTCCGTAGTGCTGGGGGCAAAAACTGACCGCATCCGTTTTAATGAGTCTGAGAAATTACTGACCTGGGGCTTTCGCTTTTTTGAAACCGTGACGCCAATTAAACCTGATGCCACCTTTGTGACTCAGCGCGTCTGGTTTGGTGATAAGAGCGAAGTGAATCTCGGCGCAGGCGAAGGGGGATCAGTGACCATCCCACGCGGGCAACTGAAAAACCTGAAAGCGAGTTATACGTTAACGGAACCGCAGCTCACCGCGCCGCTGAAAAAAGGTCAGGTTGTCGGCACCATTGATTTCCAGCTTAACGGTAAATCTATTGAACAGCGTCCGCTGATCGTGATGGAAAATGTGGAAGAGGGTGGGTTCTTTGGTCGGATGTGGGACTTCGTGATGATGAAATTCCATCAGTGGTTCGGCAGCTGGTTCTCTTAATCTTCTGATGACCGGATGGCGCGGAAACGTCATCCGGTTATGCGTCATTAATACATCAACTTAATACGCTGCGCCTGCGCATACTTCACATACTCATCTTCCGGACAACAATCGCTCACCACAATATCAAAGCGTTTCAGCTCGCCCATGCGCGCCGGACGTACCTTGCCAAACTTACTGTGGTCGACAACCAGCACGTGCTTTTGTGCCATCGACATCGCCCAGTGTTTTACCGGCAACTCTTCAAGATTAAAACAGGTTGCGCCTTTACTGACATGCACGCCAGCTGCGGAATAAAAAGCGATATCCGGGCAAAAATTATTCAGTGTTTGCTGAAAATCAATGGGTTTGAAAATAGCGTTGCTGGCGTGAAATTCACCACCGCAAAGAAACGCGCGACAATGGGGTTTCTCTTTCAGCGCCAGAAAGGTATTTAGTGAATAACAAATGGCGGTGAAAGGGATTTCATTATCTATCGCTTCAATAATCCACGGCGTGGTGGTGCCGCAGTCAAAAAAGAGGGTCTGATCGGGTTCAACCAGCGTCGCGGCCAGTTTTGCCGCCCGGCGTTTTTCTTCCACCAGGCGGGATTTTTGATCGCTTAACAGGTAATGGCTGGCACTGCGCGGTTCCAGAACAATATAGCCGCCGAGTAGTACGACGGGGGCACTGTTGTTATTCAAATCACGACGAATCGTCATCTCTGAAACCCCAAGCAGGGCGGCGGCATCCTTCAGGTGTAACTTATCGCTGCGTTTTAATTCTTGTAGTAACTGCCCGATACGCTCTTCGCGACGTGTTTCCATATTCCCTCTGAATAGTTATTGAAGCGAGCCGCCTGATATTACACTTTTTATCCGAAATCAGCCACGCACCCAGCCTTTACGTATAGGTAAGGCGAAACAGAAGCGATACCATAATTGCAGCTTCTGGTAGAGCATTGCCCCCACAGCCTGCCAGATAATCTGGGCGCTAAGGCAACCAATCATTCCTGCCAACAATCCACCGAGCATGTCCAGCGGCCAGTGAACACCGAGATAAACACGTGACCAGGCAATGACCACCGCCAGCGTCATGAGGATTGCGCCTGACCACAGGCGATGCCAGCATAAAAATGCCAGCGCAAAGGTAAATATCACCGTGCCGTGATCGCTTGGGAAAGAGTCATCCGCCGCATGATGCAGGAAGTTGTAGCCGATATGATCAACAAACGGACGGTCGTGCGGAAATAAGTGCCCCATCGTCCAGGAAACAAACAGGCCGACCGCCAGCGCGATAGCGATTTTTATCACCAGTTGCCGTTGCGCTGTAAACCCCCATAGCCAAAGCACCGTAGCCAGCAGCGGTACTACAGTAATTAAATCTTTGGCAATAAAAATCGCTAACGAGATCATCCATGCGGATGAGTCTGGCGTCGCGTTAATAAGAGAGAATAATGAGTAATTCAGATTTTCCAGCATAATTTTCAGACTCAAAAGGTGATTATTGGGGAGCCATCAGGCAAGTCGATGAGCATAAAGTGCATGTTAAACAGGGTAAAGCGGCATCGTCTTATTTCACTTTCGGATTGGTTTACAACAGGGAATAGTAACGCGAAGGAATTAAATAAAGCTTAAAGAAAGAGTAGCTATACTCGGAATAATGTAAGAATGTGCTTAAGCGTGGTTTCACCTACAAAATTTGCTTTCTCGTTTGCCGCGCTTTTATTAAACTTTGCGCGATTATTATTGGCGAAGAAATTGCATGCAAAATAGATTAGCTTCCGGTGCCCGGCTTGGACGTCAGGCGTTACTTTTTCCTCTCTGTCTGGTGCTCTACGAATTCTCGACCTATATCGGCAATGATATGATTCAACCCGGTATGCTCGCTGTAGTGGAAGAGTATCAGGCGGGTATTGACTGGGTTCCTACTTCGATGACCGCTTACCTGGCGGGCGGGATGTTTTTACAGTGGCTTCTGGGACCGCTGTCGGATCGTATTGGCCGCCGTCCGGTGATGCTGGCGGGCGTGGTGTGGTTTATCGTCACCTGTCTGGCAATATTGTTGGCGCAAAACATTGAACAATTCACGCTATTACGCTTCCTGCAAGGGATAAGCCTTTGTTTCATTGGCGCTGTCGGATACGCCGCGATTCAGGAATCCTTCGAAGAGGCGGTTTGTATCAAGATCACCGCGCTGATGGCGAACGTGGCGCTGATTGCTCCGCTACTCGGTCCGCTGGTGGGCGCCGCATGGATTCATGTGCTGCCCTGGGAGGGGATGTTTGTCTTGTTTGCCGCATTGGCAGCGATCTCCTTTTTCGGTCTGCAACGCGCTATGCCGGAAACCGCCACGCGTATTGGTGAGAAACTGTCCCTGAAAGAGCTTGGGCATGACTACAAGCTGGTGCTGAAGAACGGTCGCTTTGTTGCCGGAGCTCTGGCGCTGGGGTTCGTCAGCCTGCCGTTGCTGGCGTGGATCGCCCAGTCACCAATTATCATTATCACTGGCGAAAAGTTGAGCAGCTATGAATATGGTTTGCTGCAAGTGCCAGTTTTCGGGGCGTTAATTGCGGGTAACTTGCTGTTAGCGCGTTTGACCTCGCGCCGCACCGTTCGTGCATTGATCATCATGGGCGGTTGGCCGATTATGATTGGCCTGTTAGTCGCCGCTGCCGCAACGGTTATCTCATCGCACGCGTATTTATGGATGACCGCCGGGTTAAGTATTTATGCTTTTGGTATTGGCCTGGCGAATGCGGGGCTGGTGCGATTAACCCTGTTTGCCAGCGATATGAGTAAAGGTACGGTTTCTGCGGCGATGGGGATGTTACAAATGCTGATCTTTACCGTCGGTATCGAAATCAGTAAACATGCCTGGCTGAACGGGGGCAACGGCCTGTTTAATCTCTTTAACCTTGCCAACGGAATTTTGTGGTTGCTGCTGATGTTTATCTTTTTAAAAGATAAACAAACAGGAAATTCAAACGACGGATAAGAAAATGCCTAGTTGCTTTGCACAATCAGGCATTCATGGATTAATGGTGATGGTCGTCGATTTGATGTTCGATAACCATCCCTTCGCCTACACTGGCAAGGTGACGAACATACGGATGTGGGCGGTAAGCCGGAGCTGGAGTAGGCGCCACATAGACAGTTTGCGGTACAGTCGCGACGCTGACCGCTTGTGGAACGCTGACTGAATCGGGGACTACCACCACTTTGTATCCGCTCGGCACATCAACGGTGACACTTTGCGCCATTGCCACACCAGTAAAACTCAACAGAAACGCGCCCAGCAGTACACAATTTTTCATCATCATTTCGCCTGAAATAATCCAGAAGGGGAATTTCCGCGAATTATGCATCCTTCATTCAGGCATTGTGTTGCCGGGCGTGCTGCCGTTTTATTGATTAAATGGCGCTTCGTGCTTAAGAACTTTATCGATCACATCCAGTACGCCTTCACGGTTATTGGAGCCAGCGCGGTATTTCGCCGCAGCTACGACCGCGTTGCCGGCATTTTCCATCGCAAAGCTAAAGCCAGCCTGGCGCAGCATTTCGATATCGTTACCGCCATCGCCAAAGACCACCACTTCACTGTCGTCTATTCCCCATAACTTCTGGAGTTGCCGCAGGCCATTGGCTTTATGTACGCCGGGGATAATCAGATCGATGCTACCGTTGCCGGTGTGAACCGGCACCATAATATCGCCAATCGAATCATGTAACTCTTTTTGCACTTGCGGAATGAGTTCGTCAGAGAGGTTTAACCCAAATTTGAAGAAAATATCGTCGATATTGTCAAAGTTATCGACATATTCCAGACGGTGATAATACATTTCCGCCACCGTTTTCATGGCATCGTCATATTTTTTGAGGGTATAGGCGCTATTTTTTCCGCAGGCAATAATTTCCACTTCCGGGCGCGTCAGTAAATGTTCCACTACAGTGGTAAATGCATTTTTCGACAGCTTGCCATTAAAAACATCTTTGCCTTCGCTCACTACCCAACCGCCGTTTTCTGCCACAAAGGCAATTTCATCGGCAATTTCGGGGAAGAAAGAGATCAACTGATAATATTGATTCCCACTGGCGACCACAAAGCGAATCCCTTGTGCTTTCATTTGCTGATATTGAGCCATAAACCGCTCGCGGTTATAGGTTTTTTGATCGCTTAAGAAAGTACCATCCATGTCTACCGCAATTAATTTAATGCTCATCAACTATTCTCCATCGCCGTTTGCGTTTTGGTATCGGGTTTGGCGACGGCCTTCGCGACAATAGCCGCGAGAATAACCAGCGCCAGTACAACCAGCATTGCACTACGTAATCCATAATGTTCGCCGAGATAGCCCAGCAGCGGCGGCCCGACGAGGAAAGCCAGATAACCGGTTGTTGCTACCACGCTGACGCGGGTTGGCGCATCGGGGCCGGTATCACTGGCGGCAGAAATGGTCAGCGGGAAGCCCAGCGAGGCACCCAATCCCCAAAGGACAACAGACACCCCCGCGACCCAGGCGCTATCGACAAAAATAATCAGCCCAATACCCAACGCACCCATTAGCGCACTGGCCCGAACCACGGCAACGCGACTGTAACGGTCTATGAACCAACCGCCAGTGAAGCGTCCAACGGTCATCCCCAGGGTAAAACCGGCATAAATCAGCGAGCCGGAAGTAGGGCTAAAACCGTGACCATCAACCATTAATAAGGGTAACCAGTCGTTGGCAGAACCTTCTGCAAACGCCATCGCCAGCACCACGACACCAATCAATAGCAACTGGATATCGCGATAAAAAGGTACGCCTTTTTCGCCATGCTGCGTGCCATCGGCGGCATTTTTTCCTGTTCCGTCAGGGATTGCCTGAATGGCGATATAAATAGGTGCGATGCCGACCAGTGCCGCCAACAAAATATGCACAGTTGCCGGAACGCCAAAGGCCGTCAGCGCCATCCCGACACCAGCACCTGCCAGCGTGCCCAGGCTATAAAAGCCGTGCATCATCGGCAAAACCGTTTTATTCATTTCTCGCTCAACGGCGGCACCTTCAACGTTTATCGCCACTTCCGCAGAACCAAAACTGGCTCCAAAGACGCCAAGACCCACGGCAAAGAGCACGGGCGATGTCAGCCAGAGCGCCAGACTTAATATCATCATCCCGATCAACGCGCAGGACATCGTGACCAGGATGACATTACGCGTCCCAAAACGTTTCACTAACCACGCCGAGCAGAGAATTCCGCTCATCGAACCGATCGACAAGCCAAAGAGGACACCGCCCATTTCAGCGATCGAGACAGAAAGAATATCGCGGATAGCAGGCGTACGGGTTGCCCAGGATGCCATTAACAGGCCTGGCAAAAAGAAGAACATAAACAGCGCCCAGGTTCGGCGTTTCAAGGCATTACGTGAAGAATTTACGGTCATAGATCACGTCAAAAAAAGAAGAGGGAAGACAACATTAGCAAGGTTGTGTACATTTGTACACAATTGCAAAGAGAGGAAATGACATGCGTCGCGCTAACGATCCGCAACGGCGAGAAAAAATCATCCAGGCCACGCTGGAGGCGGTGAAACTTTACGGAATACATGCCGTTACACACCGCAAAATCGCTACCCTTGCCGGAGTGCCGTTGGGGTCGATGACCTACTATTTTTCAGGAATTGATGAGCTGCTGCTGGAGGCGTTCAGCAGTTTTACAGAGATAATGTCTAAGCAATATCAGGCATTTTTTAGTGATGTCAGTGATGCTTCAGGCGCCTGCCAGGCCATAACTGACATGATCTACAGCTCGCAGGTTGCAACGCCGGATAACATGGAACTGATGTATCAACTCTACGCATTGGCCAGCCGAAAACCGCTATTAAAAACGGTGATGCAAAACTGGATGCAGCGCAGTCAGCAAACGCTCGAACAATGGTTTGAACCCGGAACCGCCCGCGCGCTGGATGCATTTATTGAAGGGATGACACTGCATTTTGTCACTGACCGTAAGCCGCTATCGCGCGAGGATATTTTGCAGATGGTGGCGCAATTGGCAGGGCAGGAGATAAAATTCAGGCAACAAAAAACCCACCAACCTTGAACCGAAATGGCGGGGTTGATGGGCTCCACAAAATGGGGACATCAAAGAAAAGCAGTGGCACTAATTAAGACTGATGCCCCGAGGAAAAGTTCTGCGGTTGTGCAAAAAAATTTCATTTTTGGGGCAACTTCAGTTTTATCCGAGTCCTGGCCATACCATTACGATGATTGTCCCTGCCAACGTCAGCAGCACGTTAGCTATTGCATAAGTGCCCGCATAACCTAATGCCGGAATGTTGCTGCGCGCAGTGTCGCTGATGATCTCCATTGCTGGAGCACAAGTACGCGCGCCCATCATTGCACCGAACAACAGCGCGCGGTTCATGCGCAGCACGTAAGCGCCAAACAGGAAGCAAATAACAACAGGCACCAGGCTGACAATTAACCCGGCAATCAACATTTGACCGCCAATCGCGCCCAGGCCGTTATTGATGCCGCTGCCGGCACTTAAACCAACGCCCGCCATAAATACCATCAAACCGAACTCTTTCACCATGCTTAACGCGCCCTGGGGAATATAGCCGAAGGTTGGGTGGTTCGCTCGCATAAAGCCCAGCATAATACCAGCGAATAACAATCCGGCGGCGTTACCCATGCCGAAGCTGAATGTGCTGAACTGGAAGGTTATCATCCCGATCATCAGACCGATGACAAAGAACGCGCAGAATGCCAGTAGATCAGTAACCTGGCTGTGAATCGAGATAAAGCCGATGCGATCGGCGATGGTTTTCACGCGACGGGCATCGCCGCTCACCTGCAATACATCGCCTTTATTAAGCACCACGTTATCGTCGATCGGCATTTCGATCTGGCTGCGAATGACGCGGTTAAGGAAACAACCGTGATCGGTCAGCTTCAGTTGTGCCAGACGTTTACCGACAGCGTTATGGTTTTTGACGACCACCTCTTCAGTGACGATACGCATGTCGAGAAGGTCTCGATCAAAAACTTCTTTACCATTACGGAAGCTGGGATCGAGTCGGGCGTGGGCGTCGGGATAGCCTACCAACGCTATTTCATCGCCCATCTGTAGCACGGCGTCACCATCCGGATTTGCCAGAATCCCGTTACGACGAATACGTTCAATGTAGCAACCTGTTTGTCGATAAATACCCAGTTCACGCAAGTTTTTGCCGTCGGCCCAGGCGACCAGTTCCGGGCCGACGCGGTAGGCGCGAATTACCGGCAGATAGACTTTACGGCTGGCGTCGGTGTCCAGACCTCGCTCACGAGCGATTTGCTGGGCGCTGGTCTGTAAGTCCTGATGCTGCAACTTAGGCAAGTAACGCGCACCGACAATCAAACTCACCAGGCCAATCAAATAGGTTAATGCATACCCGAGGCTTAAATTATCCAGTGCCGCAGAGAGTTGCCTGCTTTCTATTCCAGAGTGGCGTAAGGTATCGCCCGCACCAACCAAAACCGGTGTTGATGTCATTGAGCCAGCCAACATACCAGCCGTCAGGCCGATGTCCCAGCCAAACAACTTACCCAGCCCTAAGGCGATCAGCAGTGCACTACCGACCATTACCAGGGCTAACATTAGGTAATTTTTACCATCGCGGAAAAAAATGGAAAAAAAGTTGGGTCCGGCTTCGACCCCGACGCAGAAAATAAACAGCATAAAGCCAAGATTAAGCGCGTCGGTGTTAATACTGAAATGTTGTTGCCCTAATAACAGTGATACGACTAAAACGCCAATGGAATTACCCAGTTGGATTGAACCAAGTCGTAATTTTCCGAGACATAGTCCAAGCGCGAGGACCACGAATAATAACAGAATGTAATTCCCATTTAACAATTCGGCGACGTTTATATTCACGGAGACTAACTTCTTGTTTACGAGTAAGCTGTTGAAAGAAATGGTAATTTAAGATAATGTTTTTACCTGAATTCAGAGCGCAGATTCATTCAGCGCACTTAATCAATAGTAAAGTAACAATATATTTTACTAGTGTAATCACATTAGATACCAACGGCTATAAGAATTGTGTTGGCCTATATTAGCATGGAATGCGAAGCGGCTTTATCTTACTGAGCGCCACACCGGCGAAAAATGTGTTCGATAGAGGCAGTGTCAGGAGGAACATGTGAAACATAAACAACATTGGGCGGGGGCAATTTGCTGTTTTGTCCTCTTTATTGTGGTGTGCCTTTTTCTGGCGACACATATGAAGGGAGCTTTTCGGGCTGCCGGGCACCCTGAAATCGGCTTACTGTTTTTCATTCTTCCTGGGGCTGTAGCCAGCTTTTTTTCGCGGCGTAGAGAAGTCCTTAAACCACTGTTTGGCGCAATGCTGGCAGCACCCTGTTCTATGTTAATTATGCGTCTGTTTTTTTCACCATCACGCTCATTCTGGCAGGAGCTGGCGTGGTTGTTGAGTGCCGTCTTCTGGTGTGCGCTGGGCGCGTTATGTTTTTTGTTTATTAGTAGCTTGTTCAGGCCACAACACAGAAAAAATCAATAAAGCCCTCAAACAGAGAGGGCTTATCCGGTAATCAGGCGTCAAGATTCTCTTTCACCCAGGCAGCAAAATCGGTATAGCCACCGATGTGTTGCTGATCGACAAAAATCTGCGGTACGGTTTCTACCGGCTTGCCAGCTTTCTGTTGCAGATCCTCTTTAGTGATCCCTTCAGCACGAATATCCACATACTGATAGTGAAAATCATCGTGTTCATTACTTAACTTTTCTGCCAAATCTTTGGCACGCACGCAGTAAGGGCAACCCGGACGACCGAAAATAACGGTTTGCATTGGCTTTCTCCATTTATCTGTCATGTGTGCATGATCATGCCAAATCTTATTCGCTGAAAGTAGGTTTAACCTGTTGCATTGATTGCTTAAAGCTATAACTGTTAAGCACAACGCGGCGAAAGGTTTTAAACTGGCAGCTCACTTTGCAGAGGGAAGTTTATGCGCGCGATCGGTAAATTGCCTAAAAGCGTGTTGATACTGGAATTTATTGGAATGATGTTACTGGCGGCGGCGCTGCTGTCGATAAGTGACAACTTTTCGCTTCCAGCGCCGTTTTCTACGCCAGAAGCGCAAATTCTGATGATTTTTCTCGGTGTTTTGCTCATGCTTCCCGCTGCGGTGGTGGTTATTCTTCAGGTGGCAAAACGGCTGGCCCCGCAACTGATGAATCATCCACTGGAATCTTCACGTTCAGAAAGAGAAAAAGATAATGACGCCAACCATTGAACTTATTTGTGGTCACCGCTCCATTCGCCATTTCACTGATGAACCTATCTCCGCTGAACAGCGTGAGGCGATTATCAACAGCGCCCGTGCGACCTCCAGTTCCAGCTTTTTGCAGTGTAGTAGCATTATTCGCATTACCGACCCCGCATTGCGTGAAGCCCTGGTGCCGCTGACCGGTGGGCAAAAACACGTTGCGCAAGCGGCGGAGTTTTGGGTGTTTTGCGCCGACTTTAACCGTCATTTGCAGATCTGCCCGGATGCTCAACTCGGCCTGGCAGAACAGTTGTTGCTCGGTGTTGTTGATACGGCGATGATGGCGCAAAATGCCTTAACCGCAGCGGAATCGTTGGGGTTGGGCGGTGTATATATTGGCGGCTTGCGCAATAACATTGAAGCGGTGACGGAGCTGCTGAAATTACCAAAGCATGTTCTGCCGCTGTTTGGCCTGTGTCTCGGCTGGCCTGCGGATAACCCGGATCTCAAGCCGCGTTTACCGGCCTCCATTTTGGTGCATGAAAACAGCTATCAACCGCTGGATAAAGACGCACTGGCGCAGTATGACGAGCAACTGGCGGAATATTATCTTACCCGTGGCAGCAATAATCGCCGGGATACCTGGAGCGATCATATTCGCCGGACGATTATCAAAGAAAGCCGTCCTTTTATTCTCGATTATTTGCATAAACAAGGTTGGGCGACGCGCTAAAACCGTTACGGCGATGTATTATACGCGGGCTTTTGACCAGGTCTGACAGAGAGGTGCAGGGTGAAAATTGCCATATTGTCCCGGGATGGAACGCTCTATTCGTGTAAGCGGTTGCGTGAAGCCGCCATACAGCGTGGTCACCTGGTTGAAATTCTCGATCCGCTTTCTTGCTACATGGACATAAATCCTGCGGCGTCTTCCATTCACTACAAAGGCCGTAAGTTACCCCATTTTGATGCAGTGATCCCACGTATTGGCACTGCTATAACCTTTTATGGGACGGCGGCGCTACGCCAGTTCGAAATGCTGGGCAGTTATCCGCTGAATGAATCGGTCGCGATTGCCCGGGCGCGTGACAAATTGCGTTCCATGCAACTGCTGGCGCGTCAGGGCATTGACCTGCCTGTCACGGGGATTGCGCATTCGCCGGATGATACCAGCGACTTAATCGATATGGTCGGTGGTGCGCCGCTGGTAGTTAAGCTGGTCGAAGGCACGCAGGGAATTGGTGTGGTGCTGGCGGAAACGCGCCAGGCGGCAGAAAGCGTGATTGATGCTTTTCGCGGCCTGAACGCCCATATTCTGGTGCAGGAATATATCAAAGAGGCGCAAGGGTGCGATATCCGCTGTCTGGTCGTCGGTGATGAAGTTGTCGCGGCGATTGAACGGCGGGCGAAAGAGGGCGATTTTCGCTCCAATTTGCATCGTGGCGGCGCGGCAAGCATCGCCAGTATCACGCCGAAAGAGCGTGAGATCGCCATCAAAGCCGCGCGAACGATGGCGCTGGATGTTGCCGGTGTGGATATTCTGCGTGCCAATCGCGGACCGTTGGTGATGGAGGTGAATGCGTCGCCGGGGCTGGAAGGAATAGAAAAAACCACCGGTATCGACATTGCGGGTAAAATGATCCGCTGGATCGAACGCCACGCCACGGCAGAATATTGCCTGAAAACGGGTGGTTAGTCGCAATCACATTACTGATCATGGTTTTGCCTGCGCTTTTTGCGTAAGCTGTGCCAGTCTTTTTATCGGAAGAGGTTGTACAAAATTATGACATCGCTGGTCGTTCCTGGTCTGGATACGTTGCGTCAATGGCTCGATGACCTGGGGATGAGTTTTTTTGAATGTGATAACTGTCAGGCTTTGCATCTGCCCCATATGCAGAATTTCGACGGTGTCTTTGATGCCAAAATCGACCTGATTGATAACACAATCCTGTTTTCTGCCATGGCGGAAGTCAGGCCTTCAGCCGTATTGCCGCTGGCGGCGGATTTATCAGCTATCAATGCCAGCTCACTGACCGTGAAAGCATTTCTCGATATGCAGGATGATAATCTGCCAAAGCTGGTGGTTTGCCAGTCTTTATCTGTTATGCAGGGCGTAACCTATGAACAGTTTGCATGGTTTGTACGCCAGAGCGAAGAGCAGATTTCAATGGTCATCCTCGAAGCTAATGCCCATCAGCTGCTGTTGCCGACTGACGATGAAGGGCAAAACAACGTTACCGAAAACTATTTCCTTCACTGATAACTTTCTTCGAGCACGCAGTCGCTGCCGCAGTGACTGCGCGTCGTAATATTTCCTGCTGATTTTAACCTTTCATTAAAGATTATTTCACTTCTATTGTGCCAGATTTGCTTTATCACATAGAGCAAATGCGCATAAAAATTTGTTAAATACCGTTTTTTAATTACAGCTATAGTTTCAAACCCTGGCTAAAGTTATTCTTGCGAGGCTTTTATATAGCGAGCAATGCTGGCCGGGAGAGAGTTCTCTTTTCTTGCACCGCGCCGATAAAAAATATGCACGTTTATTGCATATCTTTCAGTGTGACAACTTTTGTTCGTTTGTTAACGAACTTTCAGAAGGAAAGAGATATGACCGCCTTAAATAAAAAATGGCTATCGGGTCTGATTGCGGGTGCTCTGATGGCCGTCTCTGTCGGCACGCTCGCGACTGAACAAAAAACACTCCACATTTATAACTGGTCTGATTATATCGCCCCGGATACGGTGGCAAATTTTGAAAAAGAGACCGGTATTAAAGTCGTCTACGATGTTTTTGATTCCAACGAAGTGCTGGAAGGCAAATTAATGGCGGGGAGTACCGGTTTTGACCTGGTCGTGCCGTCAGCCAGCTTTCTTGAACGCCAGTTGACTGCGGGTGTGTTCCAGCCGCTGGATAAAAGCAAATTGCCGGAGTGGAAGAATCTCGATCCAGAATTACTTAAGCTGGTGGCAAAACACGACCCGGATAATAAATTTGCTATGCCGTATATGTGGGCGACTACCGGGATTGGGTATAACGTCGATAAAGTCAAAGCGGTGCTGGGCGAAAATGCGCCGGTCGATAGCTGGGACTTGATCCTCAAACCTGAAAATCTGGAAAAACTGAAAAGCTGTGGTGTCTCTTTCCTCGATGCGCCGGAAGAAGTTTTTGCCACTGTGTTGAATTATCTTGGTAAAGATCCGAACAGCACCAAAGCGGATGATTACACCGGACCAGCGACTGACCTGCTATTGAAACTACGCCCGAATATTCGTTATTTCCATTCATCTCAATATATTAACGACCTGGCTAATGGCGACATCTGCGTGGCGATTGGCTGGGCGGGCGATGTCTGGCAGGCCTCCAACCGCGCGAAGGAGGCGAAGAATGGCGTGAATGTCTCTTTCTCGATTCCGAAAGAAGGGGCGATGGCATTCTTTGACGTCTTTGCCATGCCTGCCGATGCCAAAAATAAAGACGAAGCGTATCAGTTCCTGAATTATTTGTTGCGCCCGGATGTAGTAGCGCATATCTCCGACCATGTGTTCTATGCCAACGCCAATAAAGCAGCTACGCCGCTGGTGAGTGCGGAAGTGCGTGATAATCCAGGGATTTATCCTCCAGCGGACGTTCGCGCCAAAATGTTCACCCTGCAAGTGCAGGATCCGAAAATCGATCGTGTGCGCACCCGCGCGTGGACCAAAGTGAAGAGCGGAAAATAATCCGCTGCCGTAGATGCCGGACGGGCGCACCACTCCCGCCGGCAATTCGCACCATCCTGGTGCGCTTGCACACATTAAATGCCGGAGAGCAGCCGTGAATGACGCTATCCCTCGCCCGCAGGCGAAAAGTCGTAAGTCGCTGACACCACTATTAGAAATCCGCAATTTGACCAAATCTTACGATGGTCAACACGCGGTCGATGATGTCAGTCTGACCATTTATAAAGGCGAAATCTTTGCACTGCTGGGCGCATCCGGCTGTGGCAAGTCCACACTGCTGCGTATGTTGGCAGGTTTCGAACAACCTTCTGCCGGGCAGATTATGCTTGATGGCGTCGATTTGTCACAGGTTCCGCCTTATCTGCGCCCCATCAACATGATGTTCCAGTCCTACGCGCTATTCCCCCATATGACCGTGGAGCAAAACATTGCCTTTGGTCTGAAACAAGACAAGTTACCAAAAGCGGAAATTGCCAGTCGGGTCAATGAAATGCTGGGGCTGGTGCATATGCAGGAGTTTGCCAAACGCAAACCGCATCAGCTTTCCGGTGGCCAACGTCAGCGAGTGGCGCTGGCCCGAAGCCTCGCCAAACGCCCGAAACTATTACTGCTCGATGAACCGATGGGCGCGCTGGATAAAAAACTGCGCGACCGGATGCAGCTTGAAGTGGTGGATATTCTGGAGCGTGTCGGCGTGACCTGTGTGATGGTAACGCACGATCAGGAAGAGGCGATGACCATGGCGGGGCGCATCGCGATTATGAATCGCGGTAAATTTGTTCAGATTGGCGAGCCGGAGGAAATTTATGAGCACCCGACGACACGATATAGCGCCGAGTTCATTGGGTCGGTCAATGTTTTCGAAGGGCTGCTAAAGGAACGCCAGGAAGATGGCCTGTTGCTTTATTCGCCAAGGCTGGTGCATCCGCTGAAAGTCGACGCGGATGCCTCGGTGGTCGATAACGTGCCAGTACATGTGGCGCTGCGCCCGGAAAAAATCATGCTCTGTGACGAACCGCCTGCTGATGGCTGCAATTTTGCAGTGGGAGAGGTGACACATATTGCCTATCTCGGTGATTTGTCTGTTTATCATGTTCGCCTGAAAAGCGGGCAGATGATCAGCGCCCAGTTACAAAACGCCCATCGTTTTCGCAAAGGGTTACCGACCTGGGGCGATGAAGTTCGTTTGTGCTGGGAATCAGACAGTTGTGTGGTGCTGACGGTTTAAGGAGCAAAGATGAGTACACTTGAACCTGCTGCCCAGCCGGGCGGATTAAAGCAGTGGCTTACACAGTGGCAAATGAAGCACGGGCGCAAACTGGTGATTGCGCTGCCGTATATCTGGTTGATTTTGTTGTTTCTGCTGCCATTTCTTATCGTCTTTAAAATAAGCCTGGCTGAGATGGCGCGCGCCATTCCGCCTTATACCGAACTGATGGCGTGGGCTGACGGGCAACTGTCTGTCACCCTCAATCTCGGCAATTTCCTGCAACTGACTGACGATCCGCTCTATTTCGATGCTTATCTCCAGTCGTTACAGGTGGCGGCGATTTCGACCGTTTGTTGCTTATTGCTCGGCTATCCGCTGGCGTGGGCAGTGGCGCACAGTAAACCGTCGACCCGCAATATCCTATTGCTGCTGGTGATCCTGCCTTCGTGGACCTCATTTTTGATCCGCGTTTACGCCTGGATGGGGATACTAAAAAATAATGGCGTGCTGAATAACTTCCTGCTGTGGCTGGGGGTTATCGATCAGCCGCTGACCATTCTGCATACCAATCTGGCCGTTTATATCGGCATTGTTTACGCCTATGTGCCGTTTATGGTGTTGCCTATCTACACCGCGTTAACTCGCATTGATTATTCGCTGGTGGAAGCTGCGCTTGATCTCGGCGCGCGTCCGCTGAAGACTTTCTTTACGGTGATTGTGCCGCTTACCAAAGGTGGGATTATCGCCGGATCGATGCTGGTTTTCATTCCGGCGGTGGGTGAGTTTGTTATCCCGGAACTGCTCGGCGGCCCGGACAGCATCATGATCGGGCGCGTTCTGTGGCAGGAGTTTTTCAATAACCGTGACTGGCCGGTGGCCTCAGCGGTGGCAATCGTTATGTTATTGCTGCTGATTGTGCCAATTATGTGGTTCCACAAATATCAGCAAAAAAGCGTAGGGGAACACGGATGAATAATTTACCGGTCGTTCGTTCGCCCTGGCGAATGGTGATTTTGTTGCTGGGCTTCACCTTTCTCTATGCGCCGATGCTGATGCTGGTCATCTATTCATTTAACAGTTCGAAGCTGGTGACGGTGTGGGCCGGTTGGTCAACGCGCTGGTACGGCGAGTTATTGCGTGATGATGCGATGATGAGTGCGGTCGGCTTAAGTCTGACGATTGCCGCCTGTGCGGCGACGGCGGCGGCAATTCTTGGGACTATCGCGGCGGTTGTGCTGGTACGCTTTGGGCGGTTTCGTGGATCAAATGGCTTTGCCTTTATGATCACCGCGCCGCTAGTCATGCCGGATGTGATCACTGGCCTGTCGCTGTTGTTATTGTTCGTTGCTCTTGCTCATGCCATCGGCTGGCCTGCCGATCGCGGTATGTTAACTATCTGGCTGGCGCACGTCACTTTCTGTACGGCTTATGTGGCAGTTGTTATTTCTTCGCGTCTGCGGGAACTGGATCGCTCCATTGAAGAAGCGGCGATGGATCTCGGCGCGACGCCGCTGAAGGTGTTTTTCGTCATTACACTACCGATGATCATGCCGGCGATCATTTCTGGCTGGTTACTGGCTTTTACTCTGTCGCTTGATGATCTGGTGATCGCCAGCTTTGTTTCCGGGCCGGGAGCCACCACCTTACCGATGCTGGTCTTCTCCAGCGTGCGGATGGGGGTGAATCCGGAAATCAACGCCCTGGCAACATTGATTCTCGGCGCGGTAGGAATTGTCGGATTTATCGCCTGGTATTTAATGGCGCGCGCAGAAAAGCAGCGGATACGCGATATCCAGCGTGCAAGACGTGGCTGAAGACACTAAAATTTGCCAACCTGGCTACATAATGCCGCGCATGTCGCGGCATTGTTTTCATGGAAGACGAAACGTTGGGATTTTTTAAGAAAACATCTTCATCACATGCTCGCCTGAATGTGCCTGCACTGGTGCAGGTGGCGGCGCTCGCCATTATTATGATCCGTGGCCTCGACGTGCTGATGATTTTCAATACGCTGGGCGTGCGCGGTATCGGCGAGTTCATACATCGCAGCGTACAAACCTGGAGTTTAACGCTGGTCTTTCTAAGCAGCCTTGCGCTGGTTTTTATTGAAATCTGGTGTGCGTTTTCGCTGGTGAAAGGGCGTCGCCTGGCGCGCTGGCTGTATCTGCTGACGCAAATCACGGCCGCCAGTTATCTGTGGGCAGCTTCGCTCGGTTATGGTTACCCTGAGCTGTTCAGCATTCCTGGTGAATCGAAACGCGAAATCTTCCATAGCCTGATGTTACAAAAGCTGCCGGACATGCTCATCTTATTGCTGCTGTTTGTTCCCGCCACCAGTCGGCGGTTCTTCCAGTTGCAATAATGTGTATAATCCTCGCCCCTGATGATGTGAAGGTCAATGTATGCAGTGCGCACTTTACGACGCGGGTCGCTGCCGCTCCTGTCAGTGGATAACGCAGCCGATTCCAGAGCAACTCTCCGCTAAAACCACCGATCTTAAAAATCTGTTGGCCGATTTTCCGGTCACGGAATGGTGCGCGCCGGTGTCTGGCCCGGAACAAGGGTTTCGCAATAAAGCCAAAATGGTGGTGAGTGGTAGCGTTGAAAAACCACTGCTCGGAATGCTACACCGCGACGGTACGCCAGAAGATCTTTGCGACTGTCCGCTTTACCCTGCCTCATTTGCGCCTGTTTTTGCGGCGCTAAAACCGTTTATCGCCCGTGCGGGGCTGACGCCCTACAACGTGGCGCGCAAGCGTGGCGAACTGAAATATATTCTGCTGACTGAAAGCCAGATGGATGGCGGTATGATGCTGCGCTTTGTACTGCGCTCTGAAACCAAGCTGGCGCAACTGCGTAAGGCGCTGCCGTGGTTACAGGCGCAACTGCCGCAGCTAAAAGTCATTACCGTCAATATTCAGCCAGTGCATATGGCGATAATGGAAGGGGAGACGGAGATCTACCTGACCGAACAGCAGGCGCTGGCAGAGCGTTTTAATGACGTGCCGCTGTGGATCCGCCCGCAAAGTTTCTTCCAGACTAATCCGGCGGTCGCCAGCCAGCTGTACGCCACCGCGCGTGACTGGGTGCGGCAATTGCCGGTAAATCATATGTGGGATCTGTTCTGCGGCGTTGGTGGTTTTGGTTTGCATTGCGCAACGCCAGAAATGCAGCTAACGGGGATTGAAATTGCGCCAGAAGCGATAGCCTGTGCGAAACAATCTGCTGCTGAACTGGGTCTAACGCGTCTGCAATTTCAGGCGCTGGACTCCACTCAGTTTGCCACCGCTCAGGGCGAAGTGCCGGAGCTGGTGCTGGTTAATCCACCGCGTCGCGGCATTGGTAAACCGCTGTGTGATTATCTTTCGACGATGGCACCGCATTTTATTATCTACTCAAGCTGTAACGCCCAAACGATGGCGAAAGATATCCGCGAACTGCCAGGATATCGCATTGAGCGGGTACAGCTTTTCGATATGTTCCCCCACACCGCACATTATGAAGTGCTGACGCTGCTGGTGAAGCAATAAAAAAGCCGCATCTGCGGCTTCAGATCGCAGACCTGGTGCGCTTTGTTCATGCCGGATGCGGCGTGAACGCCTTATCCGGCCTACAAATCGTGCTAAATCAATACATTGCAGAGTCGATGTTGGCCTGATAAGCGTAGCGCATCAGGCATCTTACTTTCGTCTCAGTCTCAATTACTGCGGAAACCACTGATCGCTGATTTTCTGATATGTACCGTCTGCTTTAACGGCTGCCAGTGCGTTATTCAGTTTCTCCAGCAGAGCTTTGTTATCCGGACGTACAGCGATGCCCAGACCGGTGCCGAAGTACTGCGGATCGGTTACTTTCTCAGTCGCAACGCCCAGTTGCGGATTGGTTTTCAGCCACTCATTAACTACCGCTGTATCACCAAATACCCCATCAATACGACCATTTTTCAGGTCGATAAATGCATTCTGATAACTGTCATAAGAGACGGTTTTCACTTCCGGATGCTGATCCTGAATATATTTTTGGTGGGTAGTGCCGTTTTCCATACCAATACGTTTACCTTTCAGGTCGGCAAAAGTCTTATAGGTATCTTTTTTGGCAATCACAACGGCTGAGTTTTCGTAATAGGGGGTGGTAAAGGCGACCTGTTTGCTACGTTCCGGTGTGATGTCCATCCCGGAAATCACTGCGTCATATTTTCTGAATTTCAGTGACGGGATCAGGCTGTCGAAAGCGTGATTAGTAAAAGTACATTCTGCCTGCATTTGTTTGCATAACGCCTTTGCCAGATCGATATCAAAGCCGACGATCTGGTTATTTGCATCCATCGATTCGAATGGCGGATAAGTGGCAGAGACGCCGAAATTGATTTTCTCTACGGCAGAAGCGCCGAATGCACAGGATGCAAGTAATGCGGCAAGAACTAGCTTTTTCATGATGGAACTCCCGTCTGTCAATCTTATGATTATTAGCCGTGTCTGCGGCATGGATTTACAATGCCATCAAATGAATTTGTATGCAATAAATATGATTAAATAGTTTGCGAGAGATAAAAAAAGACGGACAACTTAGTGGGTTGTCCGTCTTCATTATAAGGATTTATGCACTATGTACGCCGCATCCGGCACAGGCACCGTGCAGGTGTCTGATGCGACGCTGGCGCGTCTTCGCAGACCTACAAAACCCCCCGGCGAATGTGTACGCAGTCACATTAATTCCGCCGTTCGAATGCCAGTGCTTTACGCTCAATCAGGCGCATCATCAGCGTCAGCAGGCCGTTAACGACCAGGTAAATAATCCCTGCCGCACCGAACACCATTACATCGTAGGTGCGTCCGTACAACAACTGGCTGTAGCCCATCACTTCCATCAGCGTAATGGTGTATGCCAGAGAGGTACTTTTGAACACCAGCACCACTTCGTTGGAATAAGACGAGAGCGAGCGTTTAAAGGCATACGGCAGAAGGATCGCCAGCGTATCTTTTTTGCTCATTCCCAGCGCGCTACAGGACTGCCATTGACCTTCCGGGATCGCGCGAATCGCCCCGTAAAACAGCTGCGTGGTATACGCCGCACTGTTCAGCGACAATGCAATTAGCGCACACAGCCACGGTTCCGACAGCAAATGCCACAGCGCCGGATACTCCTGCAACGTCGGGAACTGACCTGGTCCGTAGTAAATCAGGAAGATTTGCACCAGCAGCGGTGTACCGGTAAACAGCGTGATATAACCACGCACCAGCCACACCAGCACCGGCGTTTTTAGCGTCAGGATGATGGTAAAAATCAACGCCAGAATCAGCGCCACAATCAGCGAGGCAACCGTCAGGGTCAGGCTGGTATGCAGCCCTTTCATCAGTTCGGGTAAATACTCAAGCATCAGCCAGGTCTCCGCTCAAAACGTGTCGCGCGCAGGTCAATGCGTTTGAGAATGTACTGGCTCAACAGGGTAATCACCAGGTAAATCGCCGCCGCCACAATGTACCAGGTGAACGGTTCCTGGGTACGGGTGGCGATGCTTTTGGTTTGCAGCATTAAATCATTCACACTAATCAAACTGACCAGCGCGGTATCTTTCAGCAGTACCAGCCACTGGTTGCCGAGACCAGGCAGCGCATGACGCCACATCTGCGGCATCACCAGACGGAAAAAGATAGCCGATTTCGACAGCCCCAGCGCCTGACCCGATTCCCACTGACCCACCGGCACCGCTTTCAGTGCGCCACGCAGAGTTTGCGAAGCATAAGCGGCATACAGCAGTGACAGAGCGATAACACCGCAAAGGAACGGACTGACATCGAAGTTTTCAATCTGCATCTGCACCGGGATCTCTACAATCCCAAGATTGATGGTGAAGCCATCCGCAAGCGTCAGCAGTAACTGCGAGGAGCCAAAATAGATAAACAGCACCACCAGAATTTCTGGCAGGCCGCGCAGAATCGTCACCAGCGCCGAACCTGCCCACGCAACAGGGCGCCATTTTGCTGACTCCCATACTGCAAAGAACATCGCCAGCGCCAGTCCGACAATCAATGCACAAACGGCAAGGCCGACGGTCATCCCGGCGGCGCTTACTAAAGGAAAAAATTCATTCATCAGGAATTACTTCTGGAACCATTTGTTGTAGATGGTTTCGTAAGTGCCATCTTTCTTCACTTTTTCCAGCGCAGTATTAAATTTCTGCTGCAGTTCAGTGTTGCCCTGACGTACTGCGATGCCGAGGCCAGTACCGAAGTAATCTTTATCGGTCACTTTGTCGCCCACTGCCGCCAGTTTCGGGTTATCTTTCAGCCATTCGGTTACTACTGCGGTGTCACCGAATACACCGTCGATACGCCCGTTTTGCAGATCCAGTTTTGCGTTCTGGTAGCTGTCATACGGAACTGTGGTGATTTCCGGATGCTTATCCATAATGAATTTCTGGTGTGTCGTCCCGTTCTGCACACCGACTTTCTTGCCTTTCAGCTGATCAACGCTGGTGTATTTACCTTGCTGACCCACAAACAGGGCGGAGTTGTCATAGTACGGAGTGGTGAACAGCACCTGTTTTTCACGCTCTGGAGTGATATCCATACCCGCCATAACGGCGTCCACACGGCGGAATTTCAGACTCGGGATCAGGCTGTCAAATGCCTGGTTGGAGAAAGTACAGGTTGCATCAATCTCTTTACACAGCGCCTGTGCGAGGTCGACGTCAAAACCGACGATCTGGTTATTCGCGTCTATAGATTCAAACGGAGGATAGGAGGCTTCGGTAGCAAAACGAATGGTTTCGGCAGCTGTGGCGGAAAGACTAAAACCTGCAATTAACGCGGCAATCAGAACTTTTTTCATTGTCGTTATCCCGAATCTTTAGTGAGAGAGATAGTTTTTAAATGCTTCGGTTTGCGGCTCGGTAAAGCAGCGCGCGTCGCCTTGTTCAACGATGTGACCGTTTTCCATATACACCACACGGCTGGCGGTTTTACGCGCCACTTCAACTTCGTGGGTGACGATCACCTGGGTAATATTGGTCTCCGCCAGCTCACGAATGATGCTGACGATTTGTGCCGTAATTTCCGGATCCAGCGCGGCAGTCGGTTCATCAAACAGCAGTACCTGCGGCTCCATCATCAGCGCACGGGCAATAGCAACACGTTGTTGCTGACCACCAGAAAGGTGCAGCGGGTAACGATCGCTATAAGGTTTGAGACGCAGACGCTCCAGCAGTTTTTCTGCACGAGCCAGCGCCTGATCTTTACTCAAGCCGAGTACGCGGCATGGCGCTTCGATCAGGTTTTGCTGTACGGTGAGATGCGGCCACAGATTGTATTGCTGAAACACCATGCCGACGTTGCGACGCAGGTCGCGAATCGCTTTGTCTGACGGTGTTTTGGTGAAATCGAAATGGTTGCCTGCAATGTTGAGCGTACCGGAGCGCGGCATCTCAAGCAGATTGAGTACACGCAGCAGCGAGCTTTTCCCCGCGCCGCTGGGGCCAAGTAACACCAGCGTTTCGCCCTGCGGGCAATCCAGCGTGATATCGAACAGCGCCTGATGTGCGCCGTAGAAGCAATTAATGCCGTTTAATTGAATACTCATTGACACTCGTATACTGGCAGTCTGATAGCTATTGAGGTCGAAGATAGTACCTTTGACAGAATAATTATGCAATATTTCTGCTTTAAAAGTTAAAAGCAAAGCGCATTATTCAATAAACATAGCACAAAATAACGGGGGCGTTGTTCGGCGAGCATAAATGTCGGCATTCCTCTCAGAATGCCGGACAATTTATGGGGGTTATAATCTAATCAAGGGATTAACGATTCTCAATGGACTGGCGTAATGTCCCCGCTTTGGCGTGAACGCTGCCACCTAAATAGCGCACATCGTCGATGACCCAACACTGGCCTTCCTGAATCATCAGCACCTCATCCTGCCAGCTCTGGTCGCCTTGTTTCAGATCCACGCGCAGCGGAATATTACGTGCATCGCGATTCGGGATGGTAGAAGCACTGGCGACGCGTGCGCTGTCTGGCAAGGTGGTACGACTGGAGAAGGGATCGCTGCTTAACAATTCGCGTTGGTTGTTATCGCGGCTGGCATCACTGAGCAGTGTCGCCAGTTTGTCACTCAAGTACGGACGCAGAGCGGTAATGTCGTTACTGCGATGCTGAATACGGTAGTCATAGAATTGCTGAGCCACGCTGTCAGGGCCGCCCTGGACGCAAGAACCTGTGCGGGAGCCGTTGTCTTTATAGGCTGGCGTGACGGTGGTGCAAGCACTGAGTAACAGTGCGCAAGGGATAAGCATGGTCAATTTGCTGTAGCGCATAATGATTTCCTTATAAGCGAACACCTTGAAAGCGTTCTACGATAATAATGATATCCTTTCAATAATAGCGTATCAGTCCGATAATGCTTTTGAGATCGAAGGCTTAGCAAACAAGGAGATCGATCATGCAATTTTCCACAACCCCAACACTTGAAGGTCAGACCATCGTTGAATATTGCGGTGTGGTGACGGGCGAAGCGATTTTAGGCGCCAATATTTTTCGTGATTTCTTTGCCGGTATCCGCGATATCGTCGGCGGTCGTTCAGGGGCTTACGAAAAGGAACTGCGCAAAGCCCGGGAGATTGCGTTTGAAGAATTAGGCTCCCAGGCACGGGCGCTGGGAGCGGACGCAGTGGTTGGCATTGATATCGACTACGAAACTGTCGGGCAAAACGGCAGTATGCTGATGGTCAGCGTCAGCGGAACGGCGGTGAAAACACGTCGATGAGAAGCGTTTTCTGGCTGGTTGCGGCGATCCTGTTACTGGCAGGGTGCGCAGGCGAAAAAGGCATTGTCGAGAAAGAGGGATACCAACTCGATACCCGACGCCAGGCGCAGGCGGCGTATCCGCGCATTAAAGTGCTGGTGATCCACTACACGGCGGATGATTTCGACACGTCGCTGGCGACGCTGACCGATAAAAAAGTCAGCTCGCACTACCTGGTGCCAGCCGTGCCGCCGCGTTTCAACGGCAAACCGCGTATCTGGCAACTGGTGCCGGAACAAGAACTGGCCTGGCACGCGGGGATTAGCGCCTGGCGCGGGGCGACGCGGATTAACGATACCTCTATTGGCATTGAGCTGGAAAATCGGGGCTGGCAGAAATCAGCGGGGGTGAAATATTTTACGCCGTTTGAACCAGCGCAAATTCAGGCGCTCATTCCACTGGCGAAAGATATTATCGCCCGCTATCACATTAAACCAGAAAACGTAGTGGCACATGCGGATATTGCCCCACAGCGCAAAGACGATCCTGGTCCACTGTTCCCGTGGCAGCAACTGGCGCAGCAGGGGATTGGTGCCTGGCCGGATGCATCGCGCGTTAGCTTTTATCTGGCCGGGCGCGCGCCCCACACGCCGGTAGAAACCGCATCGTTGCTTGAGCTTTTGGCACGCTACGGCTATGACGTAAAACCTGAAATGACGCCGCGCGAACAGCAGCGAGTGATTATGGCGTTTCAGATGCATTTCCGCCCGACGTTATATAACGGCGAAGCGGATGCAGAAACTCAGGCGATTGTCGAAGCGTTGCTGGAGAAATACGGTCAGGATTAGCGCGGCAGTTTTCCGTGGTCGCGCAGCCAGGCGGCAGTTTGCTCAATACCTTCATTTAGCGTGATGATCGGCTGATAACCTAACTCTTCCTGCGCACGCGTAATATCCAGCGTAAAGTCAAAATTCAACTTGGAGACGCCGTAATGGGTCAGCGGCGGCTCTTTTGCTGACTTGCGTCCTAAACGCTCCATACTGCGGGCAATCATATCCAGCATCGGGTAGGGGACGGAACGAATACGACAGTCAATATTCAATTCGTCGATCAGCTTCTGCACGATGCTGCGCAGTGTGCGATGTTCGCCGTTGGTGATGTTGTACACACGCCCGGAAGGCAACTTATCGCACGCTTCCTGACTCGCCAGCCACATAGCGTGCACGGCATTTTCATAGTAGGTCATATCGACCAGCGCGCTGCCGCCGTGGGGTAACAGGATGCTGCCGTAGTGGTGCATCATATGCGCCAGACGGGGAATAAAAACTTTATCGTGCGGGCCGAACAGACTTTGTGGGCGCAGAATAGTAAAGCGCGTCTGTGGGTTGGTCTGCGAAAGCATATTGATCACCTCTTCGCTGGCGGCTTTGCTGCGGGCAAATTCGTTGGCGAAGCGGTGAGGGCGAAAATCTTCTTTGATATCGCGATGGTGGTGATAATCGAAGTACAGGGAGGGTGAAGAGATATGAATAAAGTTACGTACACCCCAGGCGACAGCCCATTCGCCCAGGCGGCGAGTGGCACGAACGTTTGCCAGATCGAAAGCCTGCTGCGTTCCCCACGGCGAGGTAAAGCTGGAACAGTGCCACAGTGTATCAATGCCCGCGAGCATCACCTTCGCCTGCGATGAGACCAGCTCAGTCAGATCCGCATGGACAAACTCTGCACCTATTTTTTCCAGCAATTTGCCCATCGCTTCGTTGCGACCGGTTGCTCTCACACTGATGCCTTTCCGGCATAAAAACTCAACCGCGTTTCGACCTAAACCGCTGGTGGCGCCGGTAACCAGTACCTTCATATCATTCCACTGTTGTTGATAAAACGACGAGCGCATTCTTCCGTGATTTCCTCCTTGATGCAATGGGAAACGTGAAAGAATAACGCAGGTTTTTTTCGATTAATCTGTGCTTTGTTCTGCAAGTCTGGCGATTCGTTTTGCCATGCCGCGAAAAATAAACAGATGCGCTGGGATCATCAGTAGCCAGTAAAACAACCCTGGCATACCGTGAGGATGCCAGAAGGCGCGTACATCAATAGTGCGATAGTCGCCTTTATCTTCCAGTGTAAAACACAGTCTTCCCAGCCCCGGCGCTTTCATGCCAAATAACAGGGTAAGTTGTTTTTCCGGTTCGACGATAATCACTTTCCAGCTATCCACCGCATCGCCTGTTTGCAGATATTCCCGTGCGGGGCGACCTTTCGCCAGTTTGTGACCTATCGCGCGATCCATTAGCGCCCGGGTCTGCCACAAAATATTGCCAAAGAAATAACGCTCTTTACCGCCGATTTGATTCACCACCTGCCATAAAGCCTGAAGGCTGGCGGAAGTTTTAACGGTAAACCCCGCCTGTTTGGCGAAATAACCGTATTCTGGTCGCCAGCGGGCAAAGGCCTGAGCGTCGTATCCCCAGTCGCTGGAGTTGACCAGTTTTTCTTCCTCTTTCAACGTGCTACGTACCGCATCATCGAAAGCGATCAGCGGTTGTGGAATGAGCGCACGTAACGCGGTGTCATCTGCTAACAGATCGTGTTTCAGCCCCTGAATCAACGCTTTGGCGGTGGTGGGCGGTACGGAAGTAATCACATTGAGAAACCATACCGAAATCCAGCGGGTGGGAAAGGGGATGGGGATCAACCAGCGGCGCTTACCGCTTACGGTCATAAAATGTTCAAATTGTTGTTGATAACTGAGCACCTCTGGTCCGGCAGCTTCGAAGATGCGGTGTTCGCTGGCCGGATGGTTTAACAGCGCCACCAGATAGTGCAGCAGGTTTTCCAGCGCGATGGGCGTGGTGCGTGAACGAACCCAGCGCGGCGGGGTTAGCACCGGCAGGTTGTATACCATATCGCGCATGACTTCGAACGCCGCTGAACCTGCGCCAACGATAATTCCGGCACGCAATTCGGTCACCGGGACACCCGCTTCACGAAGAATGTCCGCCGTAGCCTGACGGGCGCGCAGATGGTCTGACTGCTCATGTGGCGGGGCTTGCAGTGAACTGAGGAAGATTAATTGCTTAACCGGCACTTTGCGCAGCGCATCGCGGACGTTGAGAGCCACCTGGCGCTCCTGCGCGATAAAATCGCCGCCTTCGCCCATGCTGTGCACCAGAAAATAGACGGTATCGATATCCTGCAATAGTGCCGGTAGGTTATCCGGCCAGCTAAGATCGACTTTATGGCAACTGACATTAGCCAGTTGCAGCTTCGAAAGTCTGTCGACGTGACGTGCCGCCGCCAGGATCTGATGCCCCTGCTGGCTGAGTGTGCGCACCAGATGCTGACCAATGTAGCCACTGGCACCGAGAACTAAAATGCGTTGCGGCACGTCTCTCTCCTTAACGCGTCAGGAAAGCGCGCCAGTGGGAGGCGACTTCCGCCAGTTGTTCGCGTGAGACGTCAAGATGCGTCACCAGGCGGACAATCGGCGAGGCGTTGATCAGTACGTTTCGCGCTTTCATGTATTCACCTAACGCGGCAGCTTTTTCTTCCCCGACGCGGACAAACAGCATATTAGTGTCCTGACGCATCACATCCGCGCCTGCTTCACGCAACTGCTCCGCCATCCAGGCGGCGTTGTCGTGGTCTTCCTGCAACCGTGCAACGTTGTTTTTCAGCGCATACATCCCGGCGGCAGCCAGAATGCCGGACTGGCGCATCCCGCCGCCGGTCATTTTCCGCCAGCGGATGGCGCGTTTAATATAATCACGATTGCCGACCAGTAACGAACCGACTGGCGTACCAAGACCTTTCGACAGACAAATGGTGAACGAGTCACAATATTGCGTGATCTCTTTTAGTTCGCAGCCGTAAGCTACTACGGCATTAAAGATGCGCGCGCCGTCAACGTGCAGCGCCAGATTGCGCTCGCGGGTAAATTCCCATGCTTCTTTCAGGTATTCACGCGGCAGCACTTTGCCGTTGTGGGTGTTTTCCAGACTGAGTAATTTGGTGCGGGCGAAGTGGATATCGTCAGGTTTGATTTTCATCGCCACTTTATCCAGTGGCAGCGTGCCGTTGGCGTCTGCGTCGATAGGTTGCGGCTGAATACTGCCCAGCACCGCAGCGCCACCAGCTTCAAACAGATAATTATGCGCGGCCTGACCGACAATATACTCTTCGCCACGTTCGCAGTGACTGAGCAGAGCGACCAGGTTAGCCTGGGTGCCGGTCGGCAGAAAGATGGCGGCTTCTTTACCGGAAAGCTCTGCGGCGTAGTCCTGCAAAGCATTAACGGTAGGGTCGTCTCCGTAAACGTCGTCCCCTACCGGGGCGGCCATCATCGCTTCGAGCATGGCGCGGCTCGGTCGGGTTACGGTATCACTGCGTAAATCAATCATGGCATGTCCTTATTTATGACGGGAAATGCCACCCTTTTTACCTTAGCCAGTTTGTTTTCGCCAGTTCGATCACTTCATCACCGCGTCCGCTGATGATCGCCCGCAGCATATACAGGCTAAATCCTTTGGCCTGTTCAAGTTTGATTTGCGGCGGAATGGCTAATTCTTCTTTGGCAACCACCACATCCACCAGCACCGGGCCGTCGATGGAGAAGGCGCGTTGCAGAGCTTCATCGATTTCAGAGGCTTTTTCTACGCGGATACCCGTAATACCGCACGCTTCGGCAATGCGGGCAAAGTTGGTGTCGTGCAGTTCGGTGCCGTCAGTCAGGTAGCCTCCGGCTTTCATCTCCATCGCCACAAAGCCCAGCACGCTGTTGTTAAAGACGATAATTTTCACCGGCAGTTTCATCTGCACTACTGACAGGAAATCGCCCATCAACATGCTAAAACCGCCATCGCCGCACATGGCGACCACCTGACGTTCCGGCTCCGTCGCCTGAGCACCCAGCGCCTGTGGCATGGCATTAGCCATTGAACCGTGGTTAAACGAACCTAACAGGCGACGCTTGCCGTTCATTTTCAGATAACGCGCTGCCCATACTGTTGGCGTACCTACGTCACAGGTAAAGATGGCGTCATCGGCGGCAAAATGACTGATTTGCTGGGCCAGATATTGCGGGTGAATGGCTTTCTCGCTCGGTTTAGCTAAATCGTCCAGCCCTTTTCGGGCATCGCGGTAATCTTCCAGCGCCTTATCGAGGAACTTGCGATCGGTTTTTTCTTCCACCAGCGGCAGCAATGCACGCAGAGTCGATTTGATATCGCCGACCAGTGCCATATCCACCTTGCTGTGTGCGCCAATGCTCGCTGGGTTGATATCAATCTGAATAATTTTGGCATCGGTCGGGTAGAACGCGCGGTAGGGGAACTGGGTGCCGAGCAGCACTAACGTGTCGGCGTTCATCATGGTATGAAAACCTGATGAGAAGCCGATTAATCCCGTCATTCCGACATCATACGGATTGTCGTATTCGACATGTTCTTTACCGCGCAGGGCATGGACGATTGGCGCTTTAATTTTTCCGGCAAACTCGACTAACTCTTTATGCGCCCCCGCACAGCCGCTGCCGCACATCAGGGCGATATTGCTGGAGTAACGCAGCAGTTGCGCCAGTTTGCGTAACTCTTCTTCTTCCGGTGTGACTACCGGCTGTGGCGCATGATACCAGTGCGAGGTCGCCCCTTCTGGCGCAGGTTTTAACGCCACGTCGCCCGGTAAAACGACAACGGAAACGCCACGGTTAAGCACCGCTTTGCGCATGGCAATCGCCAGCACTTGTGGGATCTGCTCCGGGCTGGAAACCAGCTCGCAATAGTGACTACATTCGCGGAATAACTCTTGCGGGTGGGTCTCCTGGAAATAGCCGCTGCCAATTTCGCTGGAAGGGATGTGGGCGGCAATCGCCAGTACCGGAACGTGATTACGATGACAATCGAACAGGCCGTTGATTAAGTGAAGGTTGCCGGGGCCGCACGATCCGGCACAGACCGCCAGTTCTCCCGAAAGCTGGGCTTCAGCGCCAGCGGCAAAGGCCGCGACTTCTTCATGGCGAGTAGGCATCCACTCGATAGTGCCCATGCGATTAAGACTGTCGCTAAGACCGTTCAGAGAGTCACCCGTGACTCCCCAGATGCGTTTCACGCCTGCCGATTCGAGTGTTTTGGCGATATAAGCTGCAACCGTTTGTTTCATGGTTCTCCGTCTCCTGAATGTGATAACGGTAACAAGTTTAGTAGATGCTGCCTGTTGCGCTGGCTGAATACTGATATTTCTGTTGCTTTTAATCCGGGAATCGCCAAGGCTGATGCGAATGGCATTTTTACGATAAAAGGAGTTAATTCAGATGGTTACACCAATGTTAAATGCAGTGAACCGGATGCTGACGCATGAGGATTTTGGCAAATTATTGTTACGCCTGGCGGTGGGAGGATTGATGCTTTTCCACGGGATACATAAGTTATTTGCCGGAATTGACGGTATTAGTGGAATGCTGGTTGCAAAAGGTTTTCCTGGCTTTATTGCCTACGGCGTACTGATTGGGGAAGTGGTTGCGCCGATATTGATTATATTCGGTATTTTGACGCGACCTGCCGCATTGGTTATCGCCCTGACAATGGTCGTGGCGTGGTTGATGGTGGGAATGGGAAAAACAGGGATGCTTGATAAAACCGGAGCCTGGGCGATTGAAAGCCTGGTTTATTTCTTTATTGCAGCTCTCGCCGTCGCTTTTCTTGGTGCCGGACGTTATGCCGTGGCGGGTAATTCTGCCTGGCGATAATTCCTTAAAAAATGCCCGGCTAAGTTTGCCGGGCATTAAACTTTAGGCGAGCACCATATCCCCCTGCGGATGACATGAACACGCCAGTACGTAACCTTCAGCGATTTCGGCGTCGGTCAGCGTCATGGTGCTGCTCACCGTATATTCACCGGAAACCACTTTTGTCTTACAGCAGCCGCAAACACCCGCACGGCAGGCGGCGACAACCGGAACTTTGTTGCTTTCCAGCGCCTCCAGCAGCGTGGTGCCAACCGGTGCGTAAAATTCTTGCGCCGGTTGCAGTTTGGTGAATTTCAGACCGCTGGTCGCCGCTTCCGCCACTGGCGTAAAGAATTTCTCTTTAAAGAAACGTGTCACGCCAAGCGTCTTCACTTCCTGTTCCACCCAATCCATATACGGCGCCGGGCCACAGGTCATCACAGTACGCGAAGCCAGGTCAGGAACGCTTGCCAACAGTTCGCGAGTGAGACGCCCAGCGATAAAGCCCTCACTGACGTTATTTTCTGCCACCAGCGTCACCGGATAATTACGCCACTCATCGGCGAAAATGACGTCCTGCGGCGTACGCACGTTGTAGATCACCTGTACATCTGCCAGCGGACGATTTTTTGCCAGCCAGCGACGCATCGACATAATCGGCGTGACGCCGCAGCCGGCCGCCAGTAACAGGAATTTATCTTCAGATTTATCGTCGCAGGTAAATTCCCCCATCGCGTCCGAAAGCCAGAGATAGTCACCGCGTTTCACTTCGCGGGTCAGCCACTGGGAACCGACACCGTCATCAATCCGCCGCACGGTCAGGGTGATGTATTCACTCACACCAGGTGTGGAGGAGATGGTATAAGCACGCAGCGTTTCGGCTGAGTTTCGCACGCTGACCAGCGCATATTGCCCGGCGCGATACGGATAGTAATCGTGGCAAATCAGGGAAATCGTCCACACATCCGGCGTTTCTTGCTTAATGTGATGAACCTGCATCCGCCACGGGCATTGATTCGTTGGCATCGTCATCGACAAACTCCTTACGCGCTCAACAGTTGCTTCATGTCTTCTTCAACAGTGGTGATAGAACGCAGGCCGAATTTCTCATTCAGCACCGCCAGCAGGTCTGGGGTCAGGAAGCCAGGTGCAGTCGGGCCGGTGACGATATTTTTCACGCCCAGAGAAAGCAGTGTCAGCAGAATGACAATCGCTTTCTGTTCAAACCAGGAGAGCACCAGCGACAACGGCAGATCGTTGACACCGCATCCCAGTTTTTCTGCCAGCGTTACCGCCAGAATAATCGCCGAGTATGCATCGTTACACTGACCGGCATCCACCAGACGCGGCAGACCTTCGATATCGCCAAACTCAAGTTTGTTAAAGCGATATTTACCACAGGCGAGGGTCAGGATCAGGCAGTCATCCGGCACGCTGGTGGCGAAATCGGTGAAGTAGTGACGTTCGCCGCGTGCGCCGTCACAGCCGCCAAGCAGGAAGATATGACGCAGTTTTTCGCGGCTGACCAGATCAATCAGCGTATCCGCCGCGCCAAGCAGCGTCTGGCGACCAAAGCCCACAGTGATCAGGTGCGGAATTTCGCTGTACGGGAAGCCCGCCATTTGTTGCGCCTGGGCGATAACCGCAGAGAAATCTTCGCCATCCAGATGACGCACGCCCGGCCAGCCAACAATACTGCGGGTCCAGATACGATCGTCATAAGCGCCCACGGTTGGGTCGATGATGCAGTTAGAGGTCATCACGATGGGACCAGGGAAGCGAGCGAACTCAACTTGTTGATTCTGCCAGCCGCTGCCGTAGTTACCGACCAGATGTTTGAATTTACGCAGTTCCGGATAGCCATGCGCTGGCAGCATTTCGCCGTGGGTGTAGACGTTAACGCCCGTGCCTTCGGTCTGTTCCAGCAGGTTGTAGAGATCTTTGAGATCGTGACCGGAAATCAGGATGCATTTACCCGCCGTCGCTTTCACGTTGACCTGAGTTGGCGTCGGGTGACCATATTTACCGGTTTCGCCTGCATCCAGAATGCTCATCACTTTGAAGTTCATCTGACCGATTTCCATTGAACATTCGAGAAGTGCGTTCATATCGGAAGGCCAGGTTCCCAGCCATGCCATGATTTTATGGTACTGGGCGTAAATATCGTTGTCGTATTGACCGAGAACGTGTGCGTGTTCCATATAGGCCGCCGCACCTTTCAGGCCATACAGGCAGAGCAGACGCAGGCCGAGAATGTTTTCGCCAATCGCCGCTTTATCTTTGTTCGGAGTAAATTCTGCTGCCTGACGTTGCAGTTCGCCGAGATCGTCGCTCGCCAGTTGTAAGTCCGCCATCGGATTATCGACGTGGGCGTTGGCATCTACAGCCAGGCATTGTGCTTTCAGCGCCTCGCGCAGGGCAATCGCTTCACGAGCGTAGCCGACAATACGCGGAGAATCGAAGTTAACGTTGGTCAGGGTTGAGAAAAATGCGCGTGGCGCAAAGCTGTCTACATCGTGGTTGATGATGCCGTATTCACGCGCTTTTACCGCCCAGGCCGAAAGCCCTTGCAGCGCCGCGATGAGTAAATCCTGAAGGTCAGAGGTTTCCGCCGTTTTACCACACATCCCCTGCGCGTATGAGCAGCCGTTTCCTGCCGGAGTACGGATAGTTTGTTCACATTGCACACAAAACATGATCACACCTTTTAAAGTTATATTTAATATGCATGTTTAAGGTTAAGACTCTTCAAGACGGGATAAAAGGGGTTTTTCATGCAACTTTAAGGGAGATTGATTTAGCGCAATTTTGGCGGCAGGGATCTACCGCCAGAGAGGTATTACGCAGAGAAAAGGGCGATCAGAATTGGCACTAACAGACTAAGAATAAAACCGTGAACAATCGCCGCTGGAACCATCTCCAGCCCGCCTGTCCGCTGAAGCACGGGCAGGGTGAAATCCATTGATGTGGCACCGCACAAACCCAGTGCCGTTGAGCGACTGCGACGGATAAGACCGGGGATTAACATAATGGCGATTAGCTCACGAGCCAGATCATTAAAAAACGCCGCGCTTCCGATTACCGGCCCAAAAGATTCGGTCAACAAAATACCGGAAAGAGAATACCAGCCGAAACCGGAGGCCATTGCCAGCGCGGTATTGATGGGGAGATCAAGAATAAAGGCGTTAATTAAGCCACCAATTAAAGAACTGGCAACCACCACTACAGCGACAATCATTCCCCGGCGATTAAGGACAATCTGCTTTAAGGTCATGCCATTATTGCGTAGCTGAATACCGACGAGAAAAAGTAACAGAATTAAGGTGTATTCGCTGGCTTCAGTGGCGTGTTGTAAGAAACCTAATCCGCTAAGGCCAATGGCAAAACCAATTACGACTACGCCGCACAGTTTTAGCGACTCCAGCGCCATCGCAATACGTGACGGAAGTTTTTCTTGCTGATGGTGGTTGCGCCACGGCAGACCGCGCTCCAGCCACATAAGGGCGGCAATATTACACAGTAAAATAACGGTAATACTGACGGCAGAATAATGCAGAATCGCCAACAGGTTACTGGCGAGGTTATCGAGAAACGCCAGACTGATACCCATAAAAAAGAGAATAAGGTAAACCATCCAGCTTAATAGCTGATTAATAACTTTTAATGCAGCTTTTTGGCGAAGCGGAATGAGGTAACCCACAATCAGGGGAACCAGAATGATTAACAGCCCAGAAAACATGAAAACTCAGTCCTTGCAAAGAAGAAGTCGAAATGCGCGATGACACACTACTGAAAGCGGAAGGACGAGTAAAGTTGCAATTAAAAGGAAATGTTATGCACAAGAAGGGGACTGCGTTGAGCTTAAAGATCTCGTCATTCTATTTGAGAGCTTAACATTGTTGCACTCCTTTCATGTGCAATGCCATATAAAGCCACTGGTGCAAGGAGCGCGCAGGGGGCGGCCAGTCGCCGCCGCCCCCTGCACCCCCGGGCTCTGGCGAACAAAATCGC